>JBEPWN010000479.1:0-2555 GCA_041642395.1 Marinilabilia sp.
CTTTATGGTTAATTCACTTCCGGTCATGGCCGCCAGACCAATAAAACTTCCTATTTCTATCATATCTGGAAGTATCTTGTGTGTGCAGCCTTTAAGTTCAGTTACTCCTTCAATGCTCAGAAGGTTGGAGCCGACGCCTTCAATGCGTGCCCCCATTGACACAAGCATCCGGCATAATTGCTGTACATAGGGCTCACATGCAGCATTGTAAATGGTGGTGGTTCCGGGAGTCAGTGCGGCCGTCATTACAATATTAGCCGTTCCGGTTACCGAGGCTTCATCCAGAAGCATATATGAGCCTTTCAGGTTTTCCGCATGAACCGTATAAAAAATATCTTCCGAATCAAAGTCAAATGTAGCTCCCAACTTTTCAAATCCGAAAAAATGGGTGTCCATCCTGCGGCGTCCGATCTTATCGCCACCTGGTTTCGGGAAGAAGGCTTTTCCAAATCTGGCAAGTAATGGCCCCATGATCATAATGGAACCGCGTAGAGAAGAAGCTCTTTTCCTGAATTCGCTACTTTTAAGATAGTCCATATCAATGCTTTCGGCTTTGAAATGGCAGGTTCTTGAGGATTTGCGATGAACGCTGACACCCAGTTCACTGAGGAGATCGATGAGATTGTTGACATCCAGAATGTCGGGCAAATTGTCGATAATCACTTCCTCTTTTGTGAGAATTACCCCACAAATTACTTGCAGGGCTTCGTTCTTTGCACCTTGAGGTGTTATTTCACCTTTGAGTGTCTGCCCGCCTTTAATCTCAAAACTGCTCATATTTTCCGGCTATCGTTATAGACTGAAAGTCAGGTTTAAATTTAATTGCTCTTTCGAACAAACTTCTTTTTAGTCCGACCATGATTGGGAGTGGCAGGTTGATGTTCACGAAAATCAGCAATCCTTGGCTGGCCTTCAATTTTTATTTTTCCATTTGACAAACGTTCAATGTCACTGAGAATACGTTCATCGGTTGCATTGTCTTTGTTCCAGTTCGACAGGGATTTTTTCATGTGATTTCCAATCAACATGATCAGATGACGTTTCAGTGGACCTTCTTCCATTTCAGAAGCTTCGTTGATCATTTGTTCTACCAGTCGGCCATAATGTTTAAAGGTCATTTTGCCCTGATCATAAGAGATTGGCTCTGGTTTTGCCTGGAAATTCTCCGGGGCCGGTGGCTCATAAGGATAATCAATATCAAGTTTAAAGTCGGCCATGATGGCCAGGTGATCCCAAAGTTTGTGTTTGAAATCACTCACATCACGCAAATGCGGGAACAGGTTCCCCATAACGCCAATAATTGATTTGGCCACGCGTGCTCTTTCTTCACGGTCTTCAATGGTACAGGCATGATCTACCATTTTCTGAATATGACGGCCATATTCAGGTAAAACCAGTTTTTTTCGGTTCGAATTATATTCCATTGCTATGATTAAATATTAGAATTTTTGTATTCCTGTTTTATTAATGAATCATTGTTGACTTTTGCAGAAATGACTGTGGGGGACACATTTCATTGCGGTTAGTATGTTTGATGATAAAAGTTTGTGTTCTGAGGGATAAGCAACAGTTTACTATTGTGTTGATTTTGTGCTGATAAATTACAGAAGTAATTTAAAAATCGGTATAACCGGGTCTGCAAACTTTGGCTTTTATAATTAAATAAATTATCCCTGGCAGAAATATTTTTAAGCAAAATACAATAAGTTTCGGTAAGTATAACGGGTAATGATTGTAATCCTTTGTAGCCTAATTATATTGCAAAGCTAAGAGATTATTTTAAGTTTGGCAAATTTAAGCAATAATTGTTTTTGTCCGGCATTTTTAAAAAAGACGGTTGCTTTGATATTTGGGGGTTCTCCTTCTAGATGAAGTACTTTTCCCTGACCAAAACGTTCATGTTCAATAACCATGCCCGGATTTATGCGGTTGGGAGTGGCAAGTTCTTCGGTATTGAATTTGGGTCCGGGTGATTTGCTTTGCAATGCTTTTCCGGAGAAGCTCACTTTCTTCTTCTCGGTGAGGGTTTCTTTATTATAATCAAATGAACGCTTCCCTGGTTTTTCAAATTTCGATCCGGATTGTTTTGGTGGCGCAAAACTTTGCGTTTCTTCCGGAATGTTGAGATATTCCTGATCAATTTCAGCCAGAAACCGACTGGGACGGGCAAAGGTGAGTTCCCCAAATTTATATCGGCTGCGCGAACAGGTAAGGGTTGCCTGTTCTTCAGCCCGCGTCAGGGCCACATAAAAAAGGCGGCGTTCCTCTTCGAGGCCGGGCCCTGTGTTCGAAGCCATGGAAGAAGGGAAAAGTCCTTCTTCCGCTCCTACGATGTAAACATTTTTGAATTCAAGCCCCTTTGCCGAATGCACCGTCATCAGGGTTACTTTGTTCATGTCGTCAGGATTGTCGGTGTCCTGATCAGTGAGCAATGATACTTCTTCCAGAAAATCAACCAATCCGTTGCTTTCGCCGCTTTCCTGACGACTATCAGAAAATTCGCGAATGGCATTAAATAGTTCTTCCAGGTTTTCCAGGCGCGTCTGACTTTCATG
>JBEPWN010000480.1:0-2554 GCA_041642395.1 Marinilabilia sp.
GGGTTGTTTTCCCTGGCCTTTGAAGTAAAAGAAGAGACAAAACTATGGCTTTGCATGTGCAAACAGTCAAAGAATAAGCCCTATTGTGACGGAACACACAGGAATCTGTAGTCGGAAATGTCTAAACTTCAAATCATGTGATTGGGTTTAGGCATTTTTATTATCAGCTTTTTGTAAAATATTCCTTGCCTGCATTGCATATAGGACATCTGTAATCCTCGGGAAGTTCTTCGAATGGCGTGCCCGGAGGAATTCCTATGGTTGGATCTCCTTCTTCAGGATCATACTGATAACCACAAACTGTGCAGGTATATACATCCATGGTGCCGGTCGGTTCGGAAGGATTTTCTGACGGCTCAGACTTTATTTCCGAATCCGTTCTGCTTTCCTCTTCCAGCTTACTTTTTTCAATGTAAGTGGGAGAATTTTTCGGGGAAAGCATTTTGTATTTTTCACGGTAATATGCATAAGTAAGAGGTTCTTCATCCAAAATCAAATCGCTGTCGACGACTTCTCCAACTATTAACACATGTGTTCCCATATCCTGGGTTGAAACAACCTTACAGTCGAACCATGCAACAGCAGAATCCACAACAATGGGTGCACCAGTCTTTGCTGTTACGATTTCGACATTATGAAACTTGTCAATTTCTTCTCCCGACATAAATCCAAATTGCCCGATGAGTGATGTGTCGGCATCTTTTTTTAGAACCGATACGGAAAATATACCGCTGTTCATAATCTTTTCAGTGGAAAAATTCTTTTTATGACAACTAATAGCAATTTGTTCAGGCTCTGAGGTAACCTGGAAGACAGTGTTGCCAATATATCCTGCATAGGAGTCGTTATGTCGTGTAGCAATTAAATAAAGTCCGTACGACAACTTGTGAAAAGCTTTATACTTCATGTTTTATTACAGTTTAATTCCGTCAATTGAATTGTTTTTATTGCTAAATAAAAATATTAGAATTAATGCTCTTCCAAAAGTAGAAAGATTCTGCCACTTTTTTTGAATATAAGCTGCATTATCTTGTAGGATTTTTAAGATGATCATAAAAGGTTGTTCTTATTGATTTGAGGACATGCCCCTGCTTTAAGAGGGTATGATTTGAACATATATTATATTTTTTTTTGTGCCGCATACAGGTATAATATCTGCTTAATAACATGAATAACTTATTTTTAATGGATTAGTGACTAAATTTTTTTTGTTTAATTTCTCAGAAAATATTTCAAAGAGGGAAAAGAATTAAAATTTTTTCCTATTTTGGTACTGTTTTTCAAGGAAAAGGGACGATCAACTTTTAAATCTTATAACAATGTCAAGCCCAAAAAGTAACATCTTATATAAAATTTTTATTGTTGAAGATAATAAGCTTTATTCTCAGGTTCTTAAAAAGCAGCTTATTGATAATCAATACCAGGTTAAGGTGTTTTACAATGGGAAAGACTGTATTGCAAGCCTTGATGAACATCCTGATGTAATAACTCTGGATTATACGCTTCCCGATATGACAGGGCATGAGGTACTTAAAGAGATTCAAAAAAAATCACCATCTTCGCATGTAATCATAATTTCGGCTCAGGAAAGCATAAGTACTGCTATTGAGCTTATGAAAAACGGTGCCTATGATTACATAATGAAAGCTCCTGATACGCGTGAGAAGTTAACCAACATCATTAAGAACATATACAATTCTGATTTACTTAAACAGGAGAATACGCGGTTAAAGGATGCTATAAAAGAGCATTATAATTTCCGGAAACTTATTAAAGGCAACAGCCGGGAAATCGATCATATTTTCAGTTTAATGGAAAAGGCCGTTCAGACAAATATTTCTGTATCAATAAGCGGTGAAACCGGAACCGGGAAAGAACTTGTTGCAAAAGGAATCCATTATAATTCATCGCGCAGCAGCAAACCCTTTGTGGCAGTAAATGTGTCGGCTATTCCTGAAGGATTGGTTGAAAGTGAATTGTTCGGTCATGAAAAGGGAGCTTTTACAGGGGCTGATTTTCGAAAAGTTGGAAAGTTTGAACTTGCAAACGGAGGAACCTTATTTCTGGATGAAATAGCAGATTTGGATCTAAACGTGCAGGCAAAACTGTTGAGGGTTATTCAGGAACGTGAGTTGGCGCGGTTGGGTGGTAATGAAATTGTTTCAATTGATGTGCGAATTCTTACTGCTACCCATAAAAACCTTTCGGTTTTGGTAAATGAGGGGAAATTCCGCCAGGATTTATATTACAGGTTACTGGGGTTACCCATAGAATTACCCCCACTAAGGCAAAGAGGAAACGACATTATTTTGCTGGCAAAAAATTTTGTTAATGAGTTCTGTAAAGAGAACAACATGCCCTTCAAAACCATCACCGATGAATCGAAGCAGTTACTTCGCAAATACCATTACCCGGGTAATATAAGGGAATTAAAAGCATTGATGGAACTTGCATGCGTGATGACCAACGGAGATAAAATTAAGCCCAGTCATCTTAATATGAGTGTGGATGAAAATGTTCAAAATATTCTTTCAAGCGAAAAAACTCTCGAGGA
>JBEPWN010000481.1:0-2537 GCA_041642395.1 Marinilabilia sp.
TGAAAAGAAGGATGGCTGCTGATAAAAATATTTTCGTTTTCATGTGATTGTTATTTAAGTTATTCTGGCAGATGAAACATCCAGATTGACTTTTGCCCGTGAATGAAATATTGTTTTACAAATACGTACCCACCTGTCTGCTTTCAAATTAATGCTGGATGTTTCATTACAAGTGAATTTTGTATTACATCCCTCGCATCATCATGCGCTCCGTGAATTTGTCAGAAGAGATTCCGGTGTTGATATTCACTTCACTTAAAATTATCGAGGTTGAATGAATTCTTTGTACATTTTTCATTTCTGAGTTTGTGATGATGTCAAAACCAGCGATTTGCTCAACCTTATTGATGCTAAGTATTTTTAGGAGTTCGCCATCTTCATCATAAAATTCTTTTTTTACGCCTACAAAATTGGTTTTGTCAATCCAGGTAATGGTTTTTGAATACATATAATCTTCGTCTTTCGACTTGCTTTCAACCACATAGCAACGCTTATTATCTATAGTTTCTTCGCGTAATAATTTATGGTTGTCGGCGCTTAACTTACGGTCGCCAAGGTCGTCATAGGTGAAATCAGAACCCATAAAATAGTCGCTCTTACTATCGCTCGAAATGCGCTTTACTTTTTTTAATGCCGGCAAGTAAATCCATTGGTCATCGGCTTTGTCACCATCGTAGCTCCAATTCATAAACGATGTATTTCGTACATCGGCAGGCGACAGAAAAAACATGATGCTTTTTTCTGTATCACCCAAATCCTTTGAGAATTGTTGTATTTCTCTCACCCTGGTCTGACCACTTGCATTGGTTAGGGTCATGGTAAGAACAGAGGTCTGGTCGTTGCCTGTTTCTCTGTTATAGGTTTTTTCAATGATTTGAATCCCTGTTAATTGTGCATTTGCACTAAAACCTGTTAGAATGGTTGCTATAGCTATCGCTAAAATCTTTAAGTTTTTCATATGTTTTAATTTTAAATTGTTATTTTGTTGGTTTTTTCCTGAAATAAATATTGCTCACATACAGCAATACAAGCATTATGGTTAGAGTTCCGGCTAAGCTGGTAAACATATTTAGCGAAACCAGGGCACCGAGTTCACGGTTGGGCGGAAATACAGAGAACATTAAAACCAGGAATCCTGCTATTACAACTATCGCGTTGAAAATAATGGCTTTGCCCGAATGTGCCATGGTAAGTTGGGCCACTTTTATTTTATCGTCCGATTGGGCGGCATTTTTGCGGTACTGTTCTAAGAAATGCACAGCATAATCTATTCCTATTCCTATAGCAATACTCGAAAGCAGGGCCGTGGTGGTGCTTAAAGGAATATTTAAGAACCCCATGATGCCAAAACTGATTGCCGCTGTAAGTATAATAGGTACCGAACTTATCAACCCTATCTTAATGTTTTTAAACATAACAGACAACAGCACAATAATTATTAACAGCGAGAGAATCAGGCTTTTGATTTGCCCCTGAAGAATTAAATCGGTAAACACGAGTCCCTTGTAACCGCTTCCTGCATAATTCATTGATATTCCTAAATTGCTGAAATCATTTTTATAGGTATGTATAATATCAAGAGCAGCATTAATTGATTTGGAGTCGTCTTTTTTGAGTTGGAAAGTGATGTTAAGCTTTTCATAATCGTAATCTACAACCTTGGTTAGATTCTCCGGGTCACCCGACATTTCGTAAAGCAATAAATACTGAGCAATCATATTTTTACTGTCGGGAATGGCATTAAAATCTTCCTTATCAGCATTCATTACTTTATTCATGCGTTTGATATAATCGGCCAGCGAAAAAGTATTACCCACCACTTTGAGTTGTGTGGTAACGTCTTTTTGCAATTGGTCAACCAATTTGAGTACTTCAGGCTCTTTAAATGCCTGCTCTTTTCCATTGGCATCAAGGATTAAATTTAAAGAACTTGTCCCACCAAAGTTTTCATTGATAAATTTATCGGTAAGCACTATATCGCTATCCTTTTCGAATTTATCGAGGAAGCTTGAGTTTATCCATATTTTTTGCATTCCTATAATTGACAATGCTAGTATTACTGCAGCCCCTAAAATCGTTACATATTTATGCCTGATGACCGATGCAGCAAAAATGTTTGCTGGTTTTGAATGAGAATGTCCTTCCTTTTCTTTTTCGTGATTTATTTTTTTCGCCTTTGGCAAGCCAAAAATCATAATTCCGGCAGGTAAAAAGACCAACGAAAAGACCATCGCCATCAAAACACCAAAAGCAGTAAAAAGACCAAAATATTTAACCGGGTATACTTCTGATGTCAGTAAGGAGACAAAACCAACTGCCGTAGTAAGGGATGTCATGGCAACGGGTTTCCACATATGTCTTATCATATCTTTTGTAGCCTCGAATTTAGAGCTTGCCGGATGGTGGTTGACAAAGGTGTGCAAATGGCTGTATAAATGTATTCCATCAGCGACCCCTATGGCAATTAGCATGACCGGGATCATTGTGGAAACGGCATATATGGGAATACCAACAAAGGCCATTAAACCAAATGTCCA
>JBEPWN010000482.1:0-2531 GCA_041642395.1 Marinilabilia sp.
TTTCATAAATCTTATCGGTAAGATTATCGTCATCGATACTGGTTTCGAAGGTAACAACCGGTGTAATTTGCCTGTTATGCGGATTGTAAATTGTAACTTTCCCGGAATAACGTCCCAGTTCGCAGGCTACAATAAAAAGTGAATCATCGGACAAACCAAACAAAGTAGGTTTTCTGCCCCCACTCGATTTACCGGCGCCTTTAATCTCTACAAATTCGGATTCAGTGAGTTCGTTCATTAAAGAAAGTACGGTTGGCAAACTAACTCCAAGCCGTTTACTGATAACAGGTCCGGAGAGTTTTTCATGACTGTAAAGCAATTGGAGGATTTTTTTCTTTTGCCGGTACTTTTTCAGTTCATTCCCGGCCAGTTCTTTGGTTTTAGTGGCAGTGTCAAAAATCATAAAATAGTTAATTGTTTAATTTTAATGATACAAGTTACAGATTATCCGCTACTTTTTCCAAATTCTTTCTCATTTTTTTAAATTACCATTGTTAGTAATTTAAATTTGAAACGATAGTAGAACAAGCTAAAAACAATTTTAATACAAGACAAATAAATCTTTTATCTTATGTTGCAGTAGGTTTAAATAGAAAAAATTATTTAGTTGTTTGTTGATTTGGTCTCAACCACTATTACCCCGTTCATGCCGCGCGATCCATATCGTGCAGAGGCAGAGGCTCCTTTCAGCAAATTGATTGATTTGATCTGTGTTGTGGGAATATTTTTAATCACATCAAATTGCACCACCGTCCCGTCAACCACATATAAAATATTGTTGTTGTCAAAGGTATTTGTTCCTCTTCTGATTGTGGTGAACTTATCATCGATGATTTCCATTACCGAGTTGTAATTGCTGAAATCGTTGTCCGGTTTAGCATGTTCAATGGCATGTGTCAGTTTATCTTTATCGATATGGTTGTAGCCTGTTGCCATCTCAATATTTTTATTGCCGTTTCGGAGTTTCAGGTTTACATTTACCGAATCGGCAGGTTCAACCCGTTTCAAATTAACTTTTTTATTGTAAAATCCATTGGCTTCAAAAACAAGCTTGTCCTTTTTGCCGCAGATAATTGTGTAATAGCCGCTTGAATCGGATATTGCTTCTGCTCCCGATTTTTTAGCAGTAACAGAAACTTTGTTTAGTGGATAATTTTCAAATGTTGTAATGCGTCCTTTAATCTTGTGTTGCTGGGCATTCATTTGAAAACCAAGTAAGAAAATCATCGAAAAAATAAAGGAAAATTTGATTGTGCTCATCGCATTAAAATTAAAAGGTCTATAATTATTGGTTATTAGCAGAAAAATTAAAATTACTATGCATCTTACTTAACAAATATTATGCCTGCGGGAAACAGATTCCCTTCATTTATCTATGTTTTAAATTACATAATCTTTTATGAAAAATAATAACCGCCCCGGGAAACCGGGACGGTTATTGTATTTTTCATATCGAATCATTCGGACAAAAGGGCTTACCCTTTCGCCTGAAGTCTTCTACTTGGGACCTTCGCCATATTGCGGATTCTCCTGGTCAAACCAAAGTCTCTCTGTGTTCAGTACATCAGGATCGAGTGTGCCGGTAGAAAATCCTTGTTCCTGAACGGCGTCCATCTGATTTTGATAGTTCAAATTGTCTTCGGTGGGTGTCCCCACAGAAAAACGCCTTGGAATGGGAAGTTCGCTGCCTGATGAGGTGAATTCCTCCCAGGGAAGGTACTGACTTCCTTTTTTCGGGATACCTGAACGGCGAACGAGGGTCCAGATATCGCGTGGAGTCAGGGAGAAATTAATATACTGCTGAATGTAAATCTTCTCCAGCGCATCGGTGCTGAGGTCATAAGTATCCTGCTCAAGCAGAGCTTCAATTTCACCATCCCTCAACTTGGTGGAGGCAGTCTCTGCCATATCCGGATCATCGTAAACCGGGTCACTGCTATAATAAGGGAACTGGTTGTTTTTGGCCAGTGCATCAGCACGACGGATGGACAATTCAACACCCCAGTCGAAATATTCCTGAGCACTTTTGGGGAGATTGGCACCCAACTGCTTGAATTCAGCCATGTAGAGGTTGGTTTCAGCAGCCGTCCCCAAAATAACATTCAATGGAGGCTCATTATCTTTCAGTTCAATCACTTCACCACCAGGACGGGTGGGGTAAGTATAGTTATAAGCAGTACGGGTAAGTTTCTCTGAGAACAGCGAAGTTGACCGGTAGGTTTTTTCAGATGAACCAATGGAAATCCGGTTATAAGCACTCTGATTGAAAATTTCATCATTGTCGGGACTCAGTGTTTCATCCGGAGCCAATGGTGCGCCGTGATAGCGTACCCAAGGCTCACCAGGACCTTTCCAGCCTGCAAAATTTCCATCTTCGTCATACTCTACATGGGGCTCAATGAATGAAGGAAGTGGTTGATCAACATCAATGAAAGCCTGAACAACCTCACCATTGAAATGGTTTTTCTCAAACATAAAACGCAGACGAGGGTCCCTGTTTCCCAAAAGGAAATCGATAAGGTTCTGACTGG
>JBEPWN010000483.1:0-2526 GCA_041642395.1 Marinilabilia sp.
TCCACATCAAAATTAAGTCCGGTGCCCAATATATCATTTCCTAATAATCCATAATCCCGGGCCTGGTCAATAGCAATTTTTAGTCGCTTAATGGCAAGCGGATATTCTGCCCTAATATAAATCAGTCCCTTGTCGGCACCAATGCAATAGCCGCAAATGGCCATGGCCTCCAGTACCGAATGAGGATCACCTTCCAGTATTGACCGATCCATAAACGCTCCCGGATCCCCTTCATCGGCATTACACACCACATATTTTTGATCCGCGACGGATTTGCGTGTCAGTTCCCATTTAAGTCCTGAGGGAAACCCACCGCCTCCCCGTCCACGGAGGCCCGAATCTTTTATAACTTTAATGGCATCTTCCGGAGACATCTCCGACAGAATGGTTCCCAAAGCACTATATCCATCGCGCGCAATGTATTCGTCGATATTTTCAGGATTGATAAACCCGCAATTCCTGAGAGCGATGCGCAACTGCTTTTTATAAAAATCCATATGTCGCGAATCGCTCACCTGTTTCTTTGTTTCGGGATCCACATAAAGCAGACGCTCCACTTTACGTCCTTTGATCAGATGCTCCAGCACCATTTCTTCAGCATCATCCGGAGCAACCTCCACGTAAAAAGTATTGTCAGGAACCATCTTCACCACAGGACCTTTTTCACAGAAACCAAAACAACCGGTACGGACTACCTGCACCTCATTCTCAAGATTGTTTTCGTCAATGGCTGTTTTCAGGTTCGTGGCAATGGCTTCACTATCTGAAGCACGGCAACCGGTGCCAGCGCATACAAGAATATGATTTTTATATTTGGCCATAACTTAATATTGAATCAAAATTTATTTATTATCAATTGTTTCGTAACTGTCTGGAATAATCCCATCAACCAGTTCACCATTCTTGATGTATTTTTCAATGATCTCACCTGCCTTTTTAGTGTCAACCTGCCCGAATACAAGAGGTTTCTCTCCGGGAAGTGTTACTTCAATGGTTGGTTCGGCATAGCAATACCCCATACAACCGGTCTGAGTCACCACCGCATCAATAGCCTGGTTGTCCAGTTCATCGATCATATAATTCATGGTATCACGTGCGCCCGAAGCAATGCCACAGGTGGCCATAGATACTTTAACCTGTACGAGGCTGTCAGGATGATCACTTTTTTCACGGATGTTGATCTTTCCTTTGAGCTCATCCCTCATTTTTTTGAGGTCTTGCAGATTTTTTACTTTATTACTCATAGCTGATCTGATTTTTCAAATAAACTTAAAATTCTTTTTTCAACATATTTTTGACAAACACGCCAACTTTCGGATGTGAAATGGGAATGCCGTCTAAAACCTCTTTTATTTCTTTGGATGATATATCAAATGCTTCATCTTTCATTATCCTGATCCTAAAATTTACTTCCGGATGCCCTGTAATCAGTAATGCCAGCGTAGCAGACAAATCTCCAGGCGGCACACAATCAATATGGCCGGTCATAAATGTGGCCCTTACAGTTGTTCCTTCGCCGGGCTGCGAATCAATTTCAACATTACCCCCCGACTGTTCTGCATTCATTTTCAGAAAAGGGAGCCCAAGTCCCACTTTCCGGGTGGTTCGCGATGTCATATACGGATCAGTAATCCGTTTCACCATTTCGGCATCCATACCGCAACCATTGTCACGGATGATTATCTCAAACACTTCTTCTTGTTGGTGGAGCTCAACATCCACCTCAGTTGACCCTGCACGAACAGAATTTTCAGCAATATCCAGTATGTGCATTGATAGGTCTTTCATTATTGCTTTACTTTTTTTTACAATAATCCATTAACCCTTTTTCAAAGATTATTAGTTAATTATTTAGTACCTGCTGAAAAAAACAGCCGGTCCACTTCTGATTTCTTTTTATTGTCCTTTTTGCCATTCCGCGTGTCGCCGAAGCTTTAGCGGAGGCACTGCCCCAAAAAGAACGAAAAAGGTCTAGTCCGTTAACTTTGCGTCATTGCGCCTCTGCGTTAAATATTTTTTTCAAATTTTCCGGGAGCCACATATCGTCCTTTTTCCCTTCTCAATGCTTTTTTAAACTCTACAAGCCCTGTATTTTTCATACAAACAAACGTTATTTCAGATCCAAGTCTTTCGGGCCAGTGGGCATCCGAACCTGCAATCAAAGGTTTTATTTTGTCCCATCCGTTCATCTTCACCTCCTCCTCCTTTGCCAGCGGACTAATCTCCAGAGCATCAGCATTGACATCAGGAGGCACAAATCCCAACTGACTGACAAGGCTGTTGGCAGTTCTGTCAATATGGGCAGGAATAAATACTCCGCCATTTTGATGAACCCAATCATACGATTGATCCAGACTCCTGTCGAGAGAGGCTATTAGAAGCCGATCCTCTTCACCTAAAATATTATCATACTCATCAACCCATACCTGATCTCCAAAATACTCAGGTTTGTTTTTTACGACAATTAGCCACTTGTCGAGCCACTGCTGAAACAGATCCAAGGCTGGCAAATCATCAAAAAACACC
>JBEPWN010000484.1:0-2521 GCA_041642395.1 Marinilabilia sp.
CAACATAATTTCATTAACCTACCTGAGATTTCGCGTTATTGAAATTTCTTCGATCTATTCAGAAACTGATTTTTGAGGGGACATCAGAGGTAGTGATGTTATAATTCAACTCAGTCACTTCCAACTCACACCAGGTCCATGGCCCTTTATCCAGAAACCAGGCAGCACTCAACCGGGATGGAATTTTGATGTTATTCATCACTGAATAATCCAAAACTGATATCTCCCATTTGTAACGCACCCCATCGGACTCGTTGCCTTTATAACGCATTGTATTGAACCGGACAAAATCGCCCTGTTCATTAAAATGAAAAACTCCCGATCCGGTGGTCCCCTTATAAGTCATTGTTGCTTTGGCCGAAAACCGGTCAATAGATTCCCAGGTGATAAAAGGACTCAGAAACGCCGATGGAAACCAAACAGTTTCACCCAAAAACCGCTGAAGAGTACCTTCATCCATTTTGCTGCCCCGCTCTGTACCCAGATTGATGATGCTGTTCATTTTCATCAGCATTTCGCCTCTTCCATCCACAAATTTATCACGTCCTCTGACAATGACCAAGGGCGACATCTTCATTTTTACAGTCCATATAAAAGCCGGAGGCTCCACAGTGAAATATTGCAGGGCATCAGCAGAATACCACTCTTCCTGTTCCGGTTTGAGCTTCATCAAAAAGTCCTGTTTCAGCGAAACCGTTTTGACTTTTTCTGTTCCAATCACTCCCGAAATCTCTAACCATCGCCGAACCGGTGCGGGCAAATGCGCAGTTTCTTGTTTTGTAACAATTTCACCATCTTTTTTCCCGGCACTTGCAACAATAGAACTCGTTTCGGCAGAAATCTTCTTTTGGAATGAACATCCTGAAAAAGATATCAGTAAAGCCATGCCAATGATTACATTCATAACCATCCCAAATTTGGCATCATCCCATGTTTTAATGATCAGCCATGCGGATATGACAACACCCAAAAGCGCAAAAGCCATCCAGATATCACGGTTCATTAAATGGGTAATACCTGAGAATAAAAACAGAATAAATGAAAAGAACCAAAAGGTTCCCGATACATGTGAAATATCGGACTGTAATGCGGGGACAGACGCCAGATTGAAGGCTTTGACAAAACCTGTCAAATGAATCATCCCGTGCAATAACAGAATAACTGACAGTAGGTGCTTCATTCTGAACAAATCGAACATTTAATTGTGCCGAATCAAAATTTTATATCACAATTGAACCGAATAAATCACGTTATTAGATTTATATTGCTTCACTTCGTTACCAATGACATTGTTGATCAATAGGTAGAATAATTTAGTTACTTCCTGGATTCCCTGGCAGGTTTCCGGGTCCCCTTTCCTTTTGCTTTTTCTTCAGGCATTTCTTTTACCCGCACATAGATCAATTTCATTTGCCCCTTTGTATTCTCTCTCTTTTCAATTTCAAAATTCTTAATGGACTTGATCAGTGGAGTCAACTTTGGGAATCCGTAATTCCGGGAGTCAAAATTGGGTTGTTTTTTCTGGATCAGATTGCCCACATCACCCAAAAATGCCCATCCGTCATCGTCCGCCAAATCAGTAATTGAACCGGCGATCAGCTTAATTACTTTGGGAGTGACTTTATCTACCGAACTTTTGGCAGAGGCTTTCCTTTCGGTGGTTCCGGATCCTCCATCCGATTCTGCTTCTATTTCAGCTTCCTCCTCCTCATGCACCTGATTTTTAAGGATCTCAATATATATGAACTTATCACAGGCCACAATAAAGGGATTGGGGGTCTTCTTTTCACCAATGCCAAAAACTGCCATCCCAGCTTCCCGCAAACGTGTAGCAAGTCGGGTAAAATCACTGTCGCTGGAAACCAGGCAGAACCCATTCACCCTTTCGGAATAAAGAATATCCATGGCATCGATAATCATGGCCGAATCAGTGGCATTTTTACCGGTCGTATAACCATATTGTTGGATGGGCGTGATGGCATTTTCCAACAGGATATTTTTCCATTTGGTGAGAGTGGGCTTTGTCCAGTCGCCATAAATACGCTTAATGGTGGGATTGCCATATTTGGCGATCTCCTCCATCATTTCTTTAACATAGGCCGACGGAATATTGTCGCCATCGATAAGTACTGCCAGTTTCAAATCCATAAACGGAAGGTTTTTTTTGCAAATTACTGATAAATATTAACGCTCATAAAATTTATCATTCTTTTTTTATTACTTAAACCCTATTTTTGAAGAAAAACACTATTAATAGACATTAGTCCCGACCCTTCGGGATTAGATGTAAGATTTAAGTACCCCAGCCACGGGAAAGAAAGCTGAAGCTCGAATCTCATAGCTGAAAGGGAAGTTTGATTGCCCTTTTGCGACATACCCAAACGAATAACATGGCTATGCAAGCAACTGTTTTTAAGCATTTTACTTTTTAGTTAGATAAAAGCTGAATCATCCCGAAGCGTCGGGATTGATAATCTGTATTTTGACACAAAAATCCACAAGCCTTAACTCGTTGTATTTT
>JBEPWN010000485.1:0-2502 GCA_041642395.1 Marinilabilia sp.
GGCGCCAGCTCCCGGGTTACAATTGCAGCCGGTAGTTTGCAGGAAACGATAACTATAACAGGAATAGACGATCAGGAAACAGAGGGAGATGAAACCATCATTGCAACCATTTCCTCTGTCACCAATGCCACTACAAATGGCACTCAGGAAGTAACGCTTACCATTCTGGACGACGATATCGCCGGAATCAAACCGATTGTCAACGATGGCAGCACCATAACATCCGAATCGGGCACCACGGATGCCTTTAGTATTGTGCTCAACACCCAGCCGCAATCAAATGTTTTAGTCGAAATTACCGGACTTGATGCCACTGAAGGTTCGCTGAATATCAATGAAATAACTTTTACCCCTGCTAATTGGGATGAGCCCAGAACCATCATTGTTACAGGCATAGACGATAACGAAGCAGATGGAGACATAACCTACACACTGACAATAGCAGTGATAGATGCACAGTCCGATCCTAACTATCATGGATTGAACACAACAGTTGATGTCACCAACAGGGACAATGATACCGCAGACTTTTCGGTGAATATCACCAACTCCGAAACTGTAACATCAGAATCGGGTACTTCAGATGTATTTTCTGTTGTACTTAACAGCCAGCCTGCTTCCGAAGTGGTATTCCGGATCACCGGACATGATGACACTGAAGGCACTTTAAGCACCGATGAACTTACATTTACTCCCGGGAACTGGAATCAACCACAAACGGTAACCATTACCGGAGTGGACGATGATGAGGTGGATGGTGACATTACCTACACTCTTATAGTAAGTGTGGCAGATGAACTTTCTGATGAAGCTTATCATGGCCAGAGCCAAATTATTGATGTGACCAACAGAGACGATGATACAGCAGGACTGGTCATTTCACCCGAAGAGGGATTTCTGGAGACATCGGAGAGCGGCATCTCAGACTCATTTTCAGTGTCTATCACCAGCTATCCTGAATCTTCTGTTCTGATCCGGATAACAGGCCTGGACGATACCGAAGGAACAATAAGCACCGATGAACTCACATTTACACCGGAGAACTGGAATCAACCACAAACGGTAACCATTACCGGAGTGGACGATAATGAGGTAGACGGTGATATTGAATACATGCTGACCCTTTCAGTAAATGACATTGAATCGGACGACAATTACGCCGGGATATCAACATCTGTAACCGTTATCAACAGAGACAATGATGAAGATGATCCTGATGAAAACCAAGCACCTGTTGCTGTAAATGATGAATTTACTATGGTTCAGGATGAGATTTTGGAAGGAACCTCTCTTTTAGATAACGACAGCGATCCTGATGACAATGAGTTGATCATAAACCTGTCACCTGTGGAGACACCCCAAAACGGATTAGTAACCATCAATATGGACGGAACCTTTGAATACACCCCCAATTCTGGTTTTACCGGAACTGATTCTTTTGAATATGAAGTGTGTGACAATGGAACCCCATCGTTGTGCGCCACCGCCGAAGTAATCATCACCATCGAATCCACACCTTCCCATTTAGAAGTAAGAGACGGCTATTCTCCCTCTCACGGACCTTTCACCATTGATTGGATAAACCAATTCGACAAGGTGACCCTTGTTCTATTTAACCGGTGGGGCAATGTAATTTATCAAAACGATAGATACGACAACTCCTGGAACGGTGAAGCCACCTCGGGATTCAACAAAGGACATGGTCTCCCTGTTGGTACTTATTATTACATCATCACGATAGCAGATACCAACGAACAAATAAACGGATATTTCTACCTGACAAGATGACAAGATAGTGTAAGCCATGGAGGAAAAGAGTGGAAGAAGAAAATGCAATTTTCAATGATCAATGACCAATGATCAGTTTAATATAAGAAGATGGGATGGTGGAAGGGTTGCAGATTGAAACGGTAGTGGTTGGGAGGTATTTTAAATATTTAAAAATGAAGGAAACATTATTGTTTAGATTCAAGATTATGGTATCACATTCAACATACAGGAAACTGATCATTCTTCTATCCGTCATTCTCTTGTGCATGGGAAGATTGCAGAATGCACAGGCACAACAGGAACCACAATACACCCAGTATATGTTTAATACATTGTCGGTTAATCCCGCTTATGCAGGATCCCGAAATGCACTGAGTGCACTTTTTCTTTCACGCATACAATGGGCCGGACTGGAAGGGGCGCCTCGCACTTATGATTTCACTATGCATGCCCCATTCAACGACTACAAAATGGCGCTGGGATTTTCGCTTATAGCTGATAATTACGGGCCCGAAAATAATTTCTATTTGAACTTAAATTATGCTTACAGGGTGAATATCACGGACAAAACAATACTGTCGCTGGGCATCAAAGGTGGCATCTATAACTATCAGGTAAATCTGGCAGATCTGGACTTTGGTCATCCGGATGTGGATTATTCGGAAAATCACGAACAAAAATTCCTTCCAAATGCTGGTATGGGAGTCTACCTGTACTCCAACCATTATTACG
>JBEPWN010000486.1:0-2491 GCA_041642395.1 Marinilabilia sp.
GTTTTTCATCATGATAAATCGTTTTTTGTTAAGTGAATAACTGAATGAATGTCCCAGCCTGATGACTTCGTCTCCCAGTAACTGGTTGATGAGTACGGCCTTGTAGGTGGCCGGGTCAGAACCGGACAGCAATGCTGATTTGTCGGCCAGATATTCGTGGTTTTGCCTTATGAAATGGCTGTAGAGCCATGCCATGGGGTTGATCCATTGAATAATTCTAACCATTTCCACCAGCACAAGATCAATCCAGTGGTGTTGTCCGATATGGGCCTTTTCATGGGCCACAATTTCCCTGATCTCTTTTTCTGATAATGAAGGATTGACAAAAACATAAGTGAAAAAGGAAAAGGAGAACGGAAAATGATTGGATTTAACCACTTTCATTTTGTTGATGGTGATTGTTTCAGACTGTCTGATGGTTTGTGCAATCTTTATTGTTTGATGTATTAACTTGATAAATAAGATTATGGTTCCTGATAATATGATTCCTGCTAAAATGAACTTCCACATCATGTATGGATTTTTATTTTCTTCAATAATCCCTGTAGCTACCGGCATTCCTGCCGATACTGTCCCCTGAATTTCAGGAATTGCTACGGAATAATGAATGGTAATAAGTGGAAAAAATATCGACGCAAGTAGTCCTGTCAAAAGAAAAAGCCGGTTGAGCATAAAGAACCTTTCGTTTCGCAACAGAAAATAATATGTCAGTCCAAAGGCGGTGAGCCATATGGCCGATTTCAATAGATATGTAAACATTTGCATAGCCATTATTTATTCTGATTTTTATTCAGTTCTTTTTTTGTCTCTTCCATTAACTCTTCCAGTTCTTCCAGTGATAGGTCATTTTCTCGTGCAAAGAAGGAGGCCATTGCTGGGAACGAATTGTTGAAATATTTTTTCATCACCTTAAAAAGTTGACTTTTTGAGTATTCTTCTTTTTTTACAAGTGGATGAAATACATGAACATTTCCAAATGTCTTGTGTGCAACATATTCCTTCTTTTCGAGAATGCGCACGATGGTTGATACTGTATTGCGGGCAGGTTTAGGTTCTGCAAATTTTTCGCGGATGTCACGAACGCCGCCTTCTCCAAGATTCCACAGTATCTCCATTATTTGTTCTTCAGCTTTTGTCAGTTGCATATTCAATGTGTTTTTTGTCAATCCTTCATTGCAAACATACGACTAATAAGTTAGTCATACAAGTTAATTGTTGTTAAATCGACTAAATAATTAGTCAGGCGATTTGTCTGTCTGTATTTCCATCATATTAACTAAATGTGAGTAGTATTATTATTTCAATTTGAGAGGGTATCTTGATAAAAAGGGGTAATTTTCTAAAAATTGGACTATTTTTGAAAAATGTAATCCAGAATATGCTTGTTATTCCTTTAAGGTAATACAAATGGGACGATCCATTTTACAATAACAAGTGATTTGCTATTTGAAATGAATGAACCTTTTACATACCTGAAAATCCCAATGAATTTTTCTGATAAATAAATTTGAATGAATATGAAGAAAACAGTAGCAACTTTTTTGATGATGGCATTTTTTATATCGTCATCGCTGTATGGTAAAAATAATGAAGTCTTAAGTGTATCTTCTCCGGATGGTACTTTAGAGGTTTCAATAGGGGTTACTGATGAAATTTCATGGACCTTAAAACTAAACGGAAATTTGGTTGCCGGTCCTTCGCCAATTGCTCTTGAACTCGAAAATTATGGTGTGTTTGGGAAAGATCCGGTATTTAGAAATTCCTTTACCGGATCAAAAAATGAGATTATTGAAACATCATTATATAAGAAATCAAAGGTCAGAAATCATTACAACGAACTGAATCTTATTTTTAAAGGTAGTTATAGTCTTATTTTCAGGGTATATGATGATGGTATGGCTTACCGATTCGTGACTTCAATCAACGATGAGGTGACGGTGAAAAATGAAAAATCTTCTTTTGTTTTTCCTGCTGCCGATAAAGTTTATGTCCCATATGTTCGTGGGCCGGTAGGTCGCTATCAGGTTTCTTTCGAAAGCACATATGATGTTTTGGAGTTGTCTGAAATTAATCCCGATTCTCTTATTATTACTCCATTGTTGGTGAAAAATAATGATGGTTCGTCAGTGGTTGTAACTGAAGCCGATTTGGAAAACTATGCCGGAATGTTTCTTTCTCTGAATGATGATGCCACCGGATTTGAAGGTGAATATGCCAATTATCCTCTTGAAGAAAAACAGGGAGGACACAATAATTTGCAAGCGTATGTTACCGAGCGTGCGGATTATATTGCCAAAAGCAATGGCAACCGGGTTTTTCCCTGGCGTGTTTTGGCTGTTTCCGAAAATGACTTTGAACTGCTCAACAATGATTTAATATATAAACTTGCTTCTCCTTCCCGTATCGATGATATTTCCTGGATAAAGCCCGGAAAGGTGGCCTGGGACTGGTGGAACGACTGGAATCTTTTTGATGTGGATTTCAGGGCCGG
>JBEPWN010000487.1:0-2472 GCA_041642395.1 Marinilabilia sp.
ATCTTTATTTGATTGATTTAAATCAACGCGTACCGAAATCCCTGATTTATTTTTATTACATTTGTTACTAAAAATATCAAATCAGCAGACACACACTATGGCTTTAGAAATTCAAAATACTTGCCTGGCATGCAAGAAATCCAGTGATATATTTAACGTGTTGAGTGATAGCGAAATTAAAGAGGTAGACTGTCACAAAGCCAGTATTCATTACAAGCCCGGAGAAATCATTTTTAAACAAGGTGCTCCTTCCAATTTTTTTGTTTGTGTTACATCGGGATTGGTAAAGCTTTATATAGAGCATCAAAACAGTCGCAACCTGATCATAGGCCTCATCCGGCCCATCAATTATATATTTGAACCCGGCCCCTTTGTCGATCAGCACCATCATGTTACAGCAGTAGCCTGCGAAGAAACAACAGCCTGCCTGATCGATGCCCATATAATGAAAGAACTCATTAGCAAGAACACCGAATTTGCCAATGAATTCATTAGGAAGATCAGTGTTCAGGCGGTAAGACTTTTTGATCGTATCTCCAGTTGCACTCAAAAACATGTCTATGGCCGTGTTGCCGACACCCTTACTTACCTTTACCCGGGTATATACGCTGAGAATCCTTTCGACCTTACCCTTTCACGACAGGACTTAGCCGATCTTTCGGGAATGACCAAAGAGAGCATCATCAGGGTGCTAAAGAAATTTAAGGAAGAAAAAATCATCAAATTAGAGGCCAATCACATAGAAATTCTTGATCAGGAAAAATTAGAGGTGATAGCCAAAAAAGGCTGAGCGTGGGTCTTTACTACATCTACCCGAATTCGTGTAAATTAGTGTAATTAGTGGATAATAGACCTTTCACAGTGGCCTCTTTGGTGGCGAATTTTCACTAAAATACACCTCTTTTATAGGCTAAACAGCAAAGATCCAACCCACTCCAATCTATACAATAAACAGGCTTTCCCCGACCTTTGTGCAGCGATACAGACACAATTTTTCTTTAAATTCCTGAAAATAAATGCCGTTTGTAAAATATTAATATTAACTTTGTGATGAATTAATCAAATTTTTATTTTTTTATTACATTATTATGAATACCGGAACAGTAAAATTTTTCAACGAGACCAAAGGATTTGGTTTCATCAAAGAAGACGGAAGTAACAAAGAATACTTTGTACATGCATCTGGCCTGATCGACGAAATCAGAGAAAATGACGAAGTTACTTTCGACCTTCAAGAAGGTAGAAAAGGGTTAAATGCAGTGAACGTGAAATTGTCGTAATCTCGATATAACTTCATCACATTTAAAACTCAAAAAAGTCTCGCAAAAGCGAGGCTTTTTTTTGTGGCTTTCCAAAACAAAATAAATACTTTTGCATATCCTATCTGTTTATTTCTGTTCCTATTGTCTGGCACTGTTATTCAAGAGAAAAATTATGGGAAAACATATGCAATACATAATACGCCTATTCTCTTTGCTCTTGATTTCAATCACAGCCTGTGATCCATGCAATTCCCCTGAAATACCCTTTACCTTCAACACCATTGAATCCAATCTGGTCAATAACGCCGCTGAATGGATTCAACCGGCAGCCTCCGACACACTCCCAAATGAGGCAGTTGCATTCAAAATAATCATAAAAGATTCCATCTTCCCGGGCTATTCCAGCCAGGAGAGCAGAAATCTCAGCATTCAGCTGATACCGGTGGCTCACGCCGATGAATGTCCTCAATGGTTTTTGCCCTTGAATCGTATGGTAGCAATAAATATCACCACCTTGCTTCCCATCACTGAAAACCTGCATTCTCATACCGATGTTACAGAGCTTTTCTACGCATTATCCGGAGCTTCTTCTCATAGCGAACACCTATATTATACCATTGATCAGACTCTTGAAAATCATCAAACCCGTAAATATTTCGAACATCAACAGGAGGAGGTAAATTTTTTCCTTTCTATACCTGTGCAGATGAATAAAGCACAGTTTAAAATAGATATCCTTATGTCTGATCAAACAGTCCTCTCCACCCAAACACCACTTATCCATATCATTAACGGAGCAATATGATAAAAAAAAACCATATAGGGCTGTCTGTTTTATGTGTGCTGATCATGCTTGCTCAAGGATATCATGCAGAAGCACAGGAGCCTCTGCTGAGGGTCAAACATGCATCACTATGGTTTGGCACGCGGGATCTTTTTGTAGAGAAACTTCCCCTTGAACAAACGCTCGATTTTTTCAATTATGCCAACAACTATAAATATGGTGAATATTTTCTGTTGGGCATTTCTGTTCAATTACAAGGCAGAAAGCCCTGGATATTCTCTGTTGATGCTTTCACCTCCGATGATATAATCCCTACCAGTGTGAGGCTTAATTTTCAATACAAACTCTTGCCCTGGCTGGGCATAGACGCGGGATTCCTGCAGTACCCCATGCTGTTGACAGGATATGAACAATACTTTAAAATCC
>JBEPWN010000488.1:0-2441 GCA_041642395.1 Marinilabilia sp.
TTCCTTAAATTCCAATATGTTTCATCTTGTTGATGATTTTGCTTTTTAGAATTTGGAATTTATTTGGTTTTTGATGATTGTTATTTGAATATTTTACCAAAAAATACACGCATATTGTTGTTAAGAAACTAAACCATCAATTTCTGCTCCCGACCGGCCGGATCAAAATCCCATTAACCGGCGGACTTTTTCTGCATTGCTTTTTGTTGTAAGCAGTTCCAGCAGCAGAAAGGCAACTTCTATAGCGGTTGATGGGTTCCACGACGTAATCATGGATTCATCCATTACAACCGGTTGGTTTATTACCTGGACACCAAATCCCTGCAAAGCTTCCCTCCGGACCGCACTGTTGCAGGTTGTGCCTTTTTTGTTTTTCAAAACACCGCTTTTACCCAAAGCCAGGGCGCCGGCACAAACCGACGCTATCACTTTCTCCTCCTCACGGAACCGGCGGATGACCTCAAGGAACCGGTCGTCGTAGGCATCGTTGTAAAACCCGTACACTTCAAAACCACCGGGAACAGCCAGCGCATCAAATGCAGCAAAGTCGACCTCATCGATTAAACAGTCCACAATAAACCGCTGGTTAAATGCACTTTTAATCTCCTCTCAATCCGCATGTAACCAGTTCCGTTGAACCATCCCCTTCAGCGAGGTTCCAGCCCATTACATCAATGAAGACGCTTGCCTCATAAACCTCAAACCCTTCCGCGAGTGCCGAAGAAAGTGTTTTGAGTTGCAGAATAATGGATTGGGCTTCAGTTTCGGTGAGTTGAGCATTTTGATAGCGAGTGAGCAAGTAGGTTTTTAGGTCTTCTTCAATCAGTACTTCATCTTCACTTGAACGCACCAAACTACTGCCCACAAAATGCGGATAGCCTTCATTTTCTAAAAGCTCTGTAAATGCTTGCTCTAATTTCGCTTCTGTAAATTTATTCATTGTCTTTAACTTTGATTAAGCTGATTTTTTGATTTGACTATGATTTCTGTCAAACCATTACATAATCATAGTATTCATTATAATCATAGTGTTCATTCAATCATTTCAAAATCATAGTTCAGGACTTTTTTAGCTTTTTTATGTCTTCCTCTAACTCTTTCAAACTGGCTTCTTTTTCAATGGCTTTTTGTTGTTGTTTGAATTTTTCATATTCTTCTCCAGATTTCTCCAATGCCATTTTATGCGAGATTTTGCCTGCGTGGGTCAACAGCTCTCTGCCATTCAATTGCAAAATGGTGTCTAATCGCTCAATCCAATCTTTCATATACATTGGTGTTTGCTGCTGTGCCATTGTCTCGGCAAATGCCAAATATTGCTCCACCAACAAACCCAAAAGTTTCATTTCATCTTCATTCAAGTAATTTTTGGCAATGCTTACTTCCGCCTTTTTTATGGAAGCCACTTGCTTTTTGTCGTACGAAAGCATTCCCATTAATGGCAAACTGGCATCCACACGCCTGTATACCAATTCTGCTGCGGTTTGCTCACTGATTGCCCAAAGCAATTTGTTTTGCACGATTTTGAAAAACTCAATGGTTTTTTCGTCTTTCGGGTCATAGTCTATACTGGTGGCGTAAATGTCTTTGATTTTTTGGTAAAAAAATTTCTCCGAAAGGCGTATCTCCCGAATACGCTCTTGCAGTTCGTTGAAATAGTTCATTGAGCTGCCCGACTTAAAGCGGTCATCATTGAGCGTAAAGCCTTTAATGATGTATTCTTTCAATCGTTGTGTTGCCCAAATACGGAACTGTGTACCCTGAACCGACTTTACCCGATAGCCAACTGAAATGATAACATCTAAATTGTAGTGGTCAAGCTCACGTTCCACCTCCCGATTACCTTCGGTTTGAACTGTCCGGAATTTCCGGACAGTTGAACTTTTTTCTAGTTCCCCTTCGCTGAAAATATTGCTGATATGCTCACTGATGGTGCGTTTGTCCTTGCCAAACAATTGCCCCATTTGTGATTGGGTAAGCCAAACGGTTTCTTCCTGCAAGCGTACATCTATCTTGATGTTGCCTTCTTGGTTTTGGTATATGAGGATGTCGCTGTTCATTTTTCATAAAATTTATCATCCAACCATTTTGCAGGATTATTTATAATGTAATCCGAAATACGTTGATATGATTGTTGGTTACGGATAATATGTTCGTGGTAATTTCGTTGCCACAATTTCCCCATTGTTTTATTTTCTGATTTATTTCCCAATTCATTTCATCATTTTCAATTTTACCGAAACGACATTCCCTATCCTGACAACAAATGGTGATAAAATACATTCCTGCCTGCGAATAATCGTATCCTTTTAATCGGATTGACCTACGATTATGGATATTTGGGTTGTACTTATTCATTGATTACCGTTTCAACTTCCATGCTCTCCACAACCCCTTTCATCAACACTGGACAAAGTGGTTTAATATTTTCTTTTAGCTGCTCA
>JBEPWN010000489.1:0-2425 GCA_041642395.1 Marinilabilia sp.
AAAAACCAGAAATAATTAACCCTTAAATTTTATCTCACTTAGTTGATAAGTAATCATGGACATGTGAAGCGGCTTCGCGCCCCTTGGCAATAGCAGTGACTACCAAACTTGCACCATTTGCAGCATCCCCTGCGGCAAAAACCCCGGGTTTGCTGGTTTCAAATCCATCATTTATTTTCAAATTACCCCGGTTGTCAAGATCCAGTCCCAATTCTTTAACCAGTCCCTCATGGATGGGATGAACAAATCCCATTGACAGAAAAACCATATCTACTTCAATGATCCGGGATGAATTTTCTTTCTCCTGCATCACCCATCGACCATTATCCTGCATCCAATCAACTTTCACGACCTCCACTGCTTTTAGATGACCATTTTCTCCAATAAAGCGGCGGGTGGACAAACTCCACATGCGCTCACATCCTTCCTCATGAGATGAAGAAACTTTCAGAACGTTGGGCCAGTATGGCCACGGATTATCCTCTGATCGTTTCCCCGGAGGTTTTGGCATAATCTCGATCTGAGTCACCCCGGAAGCACGCTGCCGGTTGGCTGTTCCAACACAATCGCTACCAGTATCTCCACCACCTATTACCATTACTTTTTTATCTTTGGCATCGATGTGTTCCCCGGAAGGAAAAGTTTCTCCCCTGTTTACCTTATTCTGTTGTCTCAGATAATCCATTGCAAAATGAACACCCTTCAGATCACGTCCGTCAACAGATAAATCGCGCGGTTGCATAGCCCCGATAGCTAAAACAACAGCATCGAATTCTTCATAAATATCCGTACCTTTAACATCATCCCCAACAGAAGCATTAACCCTGAATTCAATTCCTTCTTCTTCAAATATCCGCAAACGGCGGTCGATAACCTTTTTATTGAGTTTGAAATCGGGAATACCGTAACGTAGCAACCCGCCAACCGCATCATCGCGCTCAAAAACAGTAACATTATGCCCACGCTGATTGAGCTGGTCGGCCACCGACAGACCAGAGGGGCCTGAACCAATTACTGCCACCTTTTTATTGGTCCGTTTTTGGGGTGGACGCGGTTGAATAAGCCCAAGTTGAAAGGCTTTTTCAACAGTCGATGATTCATTCTCGCGAATGGTCACAGACTCTTCATGAATGGCAAGCACACATGATTTTTCACATGGAGCCGGACAAACATGACCAGTAAATTCAGGAAAGCTGTTTGTGGAGTGTAATATATCACTGGCCAACTTATAGTCACCCTTATAGAGAGCATCCTGCCATTCTGGTATTTTACTGCTCACAGGGCATGCCCAGTGGCAAAAAGGGATGCCACAATCCATACAACGCGAAGCCTGTAATTTGCGATCATCATCATTCAATGTTTGCTCCACTTCACCGTAATCATCAATTCGCTCATCGATTGGTCTGTTGCCACTTATCTTCCGTTGAACTTCTATGAATCCTCTTGGATTACCCATAATTGAAATATATTAGCAGGAATGCCGAAGACCAGCCATAGATCTGCGGCCTCCATAATTTTAAATCTGATTCTTATTCTCGCAAGTGCGGTGCATCTTCAGTTTCTTTCAGTTTCTTCTCCATGTCATCCACCTTTTGTTGCTCCAGCACTTTTTTATATTCAAAAGGAATCACTTTTACGAATTTAGGAAGATATTTATCCCAATTCACAAGCACTTCCCGGGCTTTAGAACTATTGGTATGCAGAAGATGCTTCTGTAATAAAAATTGCAGTTCCTGTATATCCCCATGATCATGAACCGGCATTAAATCCACAAGTCCTTTGTTGCAGAAAAAGTCGAAATTCCCGGCCTCATCAAGCACATAAGCAATCCCCCCACTCATACCGGCAGCAAAATTCCTGCCCGTGGATCCGATAACCACAACCCGTCCACCTGTCATATACTCACAACAATGATCACCAGTACCCTCAACCACCGCATTTGCTCCGGAGTTTCGTACAGCAAAACGCTCACCGGCGACTCCATGCACATAGAGGCTTCCGCTGGTGGCACCATACAACACCGTATTTCCGATAATTATATTCTCTTCGGGCTTAAAAACATGACCTATTGGGGGCACAACAACAATTTTGCCACCAGATAGTCCTTTTCCAAGGTAATCATTCGCATCACCTTCCAGCCTAAAACTCACTCCATTGACCAGAAAGGCCCCAAAACTCTGTCCTGCTGAACCAGAAAAAGTACAGTTTATAGTATTTTTAGGAAGACCTTCTTCCCCATAAACCCTGGACACCTCACCTGAAAGCATTGATCCCAGGGCACGATCGATGTTGGATACAGGGTAGGCCATCCACACCTTGGATCCACTCTGAATTGCCGGCTGGGCCTCTTCAATTAAACGACGATCGAGTACATCCTCAATTTTATGGTCCTGTTCCATGGTGTTGTGCAACGCATATTTGTGTC
>JBEPWN010000490.1:0-2423 GCA_041642395.1 Marinilabilia sp.
GCAACCCAATTCTCTGTGAATCTCTGTGTAACCAATTTTTTTTAACTCGAAACACGAAACACAAAAAGCATTAACGAATTAGCTCAGCCCGGTTGGTATCTAGCTTCAGAAAAATAAACAACAGCATAGTAAACCCCCAGAAGGATGAGCCGCCGTAACTGAAAAATGGCAGGGGAATGCCGATCACGGGTGCAAGACCGATGGTCATGCCGATATTGATGACGATGTGCAGAAAAAATATTGACATTACTCCATAGCCGTAAATCCGGCTGAAATCTGAATGTTGGCGCTCGGCCAGATACATTATCCTGAAAAGCAGAAGTAAAAAAAGCAATATTACCGCCGAAGTACCCAGAAAACCCCATTCTTCGCCAACAGTGCAGAATATAAAATCGGTGCTTTGCTCGGGTACAAAGTCAAATTTTGTTTGTGTGCCTTCCAGAAATCCTTTGCCTGAAAATCCGCCGGACCCAATGGCAATTTTTGATTGATTGACATTGTATCCTATTCCCTGAGGATCATTTTCCAGTCCCATCATTACGGTTATTCTATTTCTTTGATAATCAGACAATATGCTGTCAAAAAAATAATTGGTTGTATAGGTGTACCCCATCATTCCCCACATCAATATTAGTCCGATGCCAATACTGGGAAGTCTTTTTGAAAGGGTTTTGTATATTAAAAATACCGATGAACCGCTTGCCCCTGCCAGGAAAGGAATTAAATATTCCTGTTTCTGATTCAGTAATAGTAATCCCCCATAAGTGATCATAAAAATCAAAAATGCGATACCTGCTGATGTTACTGCAATTTTACGCTGTTTACTGAAATATATAAAAAGAGTGAATAATGCCAAAAGACCTGCCAGAATAAAAACAGTTGCATACATCAGTGAAAGAACCAGAACAACCGCTGCAAGTGCCCCTAAAAACAGGATTACCGGAGGCATTCCTTCCCTGAAGAGAACCAAAAAAAAGGTGAGATAAATTAAAGCTGATCCGGTGTCGTTCTGAAGGATTATGATCAATACCGGAAGGAAAATAACAGCTCCCATTTTCAGGATATACCTTGGTTTCGACATTTGAAAATTATATCTGCTCATTACCCGTGCCAGGGCCAGGCCTGCTGTGACTTTTGTCAGCTCTGAAGGCTGAAAACGCATGGGCCCTATCTGAATCCAGGCTTTTGCTGCATTTATTTCTAATCCGAAAGCAAGGGTCAGCAAAAGAAGCAATATGGACAATCCAAAAAAGATATAGGCAAATTCAACAAAAAATTTGCTGTCGATGAGGAATAATATTCCTATCATTACAAAAGAAAGCCCAATCCAGATGAGTTGTTTTGTATGCTCAGTAGAGAGATCAAAAAATGATGTCGATTCCGGATCATAGTTGACAGCATATATGTTAAGCCATCCAAATATTACCAGTGCTACATATATGGCAACTGTGAACCAGTCAATGTTTTTATATGGTCTAATCGTTACTCTCATCGGTCTCTTTATTTATCAAATCTGCTTCTATCATCCGCTGCTCAATCCATTTACGGGAACGATGGATTTCTTTGTTCAGGTATTTTTCTATGATCAGGCTCGATATGGGAGCACCATAGGTAGAGCCGTAAGTTCCATTTTCCACATAGGTGGCAACTACAATTTTGGGGTCGTCTTTTGGAGCAAAAGCAATGAAAATACTGTGATCGTCGCCATGTGGATTTTCTGCTGTTCCGGTCTTGCCACAAATAGTGATGCCCGGAATCTGTGCAATTCGGGCTGTGCTTCCCTTGCCACCCCACACAGCCAGTTCCATTCCTTCAATGATGGGCTCATAATGTACCGAATCGATACCTGTCTTATGAGGTTCTCTGAACCTCAAGGGGATGGTGTCATTGGCAATCCCCTCAATAATGTGAGGTGTGTACCAGTGTCCGCGATTTGCTATGGCGGCGGTCATATTAGCCATCTGGATGGGGGTGGTTAAAAGTTCGCCCTGGCCGATAGCCAGGGAGACGACAGTCAATGACCCCCAACTTCCGTTGTATATCTGGTCGTAGTAATTGCTGTTAGGTACCAGCCCCCTGGATTCGTTGCTGAGGTCGGTATTCAACCTGTATCCGAACCCGAAATTTACAAGATAATCCTTCCAAACATCAAGGCCTGTCTTTGGTGACCCGTATTTTGGATTGTCAAGAATTTGGCGAAAAACATTGCAGTAGTATGCATTGCATGACATCTGGATGGACTCTGGTAAATCAAGTGGGCTTGGGTGGGCATGGCATCCTACGGACAGAGCCCGGGTATGATATCCCATTTGACAGCCAAAGTGAGTGTCGGGATGAATGACTCCTTCCTGCAGTCCAATGAGTGCATTTATCGTTTTAAAAGTTGAACCGGGTGGATACCCTGATTGTAAAGGCCTGTTAAA
>JBEPWN010000491.1:0-2420 GCA_041642395.1 Marinilabilia sp.
CCGCGCCAAGTGTCTTGTTGTACAATCCTGCCCATCGGCTTTCTGATTCTATAGTTTCAGGCAGCATCCACACCGGGAGTCCAAAACCAAGAATCGCCAGTATTATAAACGCCCATTTGAAGCGTTTTTCAAACCTGATAAACCTTCCGTAAAAACGTGAAATACCGACAACCCGTTTTTTCAACCTGCGCGAAGCGGGTTTGGTTTTTTGAATGTACAGCTTTTCCATTAACGCGGGCACCAAAAACAACGAAACCACCAGCGACACGCCGAGGTTGATGAGCATCACCCATGTAAAATCAATCAACATCACTTTCTGATTTTCCTTTAAAAAGAAAACCACAGATAATGCACCAAGGGTGGTTAAAGTGGCCGCCAAAAGTGCAATAAAAATCCGCAGTCCTTTCTGCTTTTGCAAATGGCTGACCATGATGATACTGTTATCGATGATAATTCCAAAAGACACGGTTATGCCGGCCAGTGAATAAATATGGATTTCAACTTTAAACAGGTAATAAAATACACAGGCAATAAGCAGGTTGGCTGCCAGTGCAATAAACAAAATACCGAGCACCCGGAACGAACGGCTAACCACCAGCACAAACAACAATAATATAAGCAGTGAGAAAAAAGTACGTAATCCTATTTTGGTCAGTTCTTCCTTTATATAAACTGTACTGTCGCTGGCCACCTGCACCGCATAACCTGCCGGTAATTTCTGACGAACTTCCTGCAGTTTATCCTGTACTTTTCCTGAAAGTTTTACCTGGTTTTCGCCAGGAGCCGAATACAACACCAGGTTAATGGTATTTTTTCCGTTAATACGGTAATAGCTGGTTGGCGGCTTTTCCCTCAGCTTTACGGTAGCTACATCACTGAGCCGGATAATTCGGCCGTTTTTGTTGGCTATCGGAAGACTCCCCCACTTTACCGGCTCAATGTATTGAGAAGTTGCAACCACCGGGACAGAAGTTCCGGCCCTGTCATCCTGATTTCCCAGAAATATTTTGTCGCCCAGACGATTGACAACTGTGCCGATTTCAGCAGGTGTCAGCGACCAGGTTTTTAGCAACTGAGGATTAAAACGGATTTCCCACTGATACGGGGTGTAACCATGCAGCGCAATATCACCGATGCCTTTTAACTTTAGCAACTCCGGTATCACCTGCTGCTCCGCTGTGTTTTTTATGTTGTGTGTAGTAGTGCTGGCATTTAGGGTAAGCACCATAAACGAAACCTTCTCATCATCCTGCCGGAAACCTGAAGAAATCTCAGGATAGCTCATCTCCTCAGGGAGATTCCCACGTAACTGGCGTATTAAAGTTGCCACCTCGTAGCGTTTTCTGTTTAAATCAGCCTTTTTATCGAAATTAAGAATGACGGTGCCATAACCAACCGACGATCGCGACTCCACCGACTTTACCTGGCTGATGCGCCCCAAAACCCCTTCAATTTTCGAGGTCTCTTCCTCAATAACTTTCGGCGATGCGTTGGGCCATGAAAAGCGTACCATTAACCGCGGCAATTCTTCGGTGGGTTTAAACCGCACATCCAGTAATGGAATAAATGCTATTCCGATAATCATGAGCGCGAGGAATACCACGATTACAGAGAAGGAGGAGAAGGATGGTTTTTTAGGTGAGAAGTTCATTGGTTTTTCGTTCGTTGTTTGTTGTCAGCCCGGCTGATCTTTTCAGAAGGATTTATCGGTTTATCATTGACCATTGTTTTGGTTTTAATTTTCAACAAAGCCTATTCCAGCATATTTTCAATTAAAAGCTTTACATCGCTTTCAGACACAGATAAGATCTTTGTTTATGACTTTTAAATATTTTTCTTTCACTCCTTTTCTCGAAACCAAATCTGTTTTAATGCCGGTTATTTCTTTATTCATCACACCTAAATTTACAATTTTTTTACTCTTAGTAATGCCTTAAGCAAATGATTAATTAGATCATTTTACAAATGTTGGCTTTATTTTACATCTGATAAACACAGTGTTGAATTCCTTTTCCGTATTAGATTCTACAATTATGGCGCTACGTTGAAATCCCGGTGCTTTCCCTGTTGTATTATATTTAATCAATAATTCTGTGGAATCGCCTGGTAGTACCATATTGTTTTCCAGTTCATAACTTGTGCAACTGCATTCTGTATCTATACCTTTAATAATTAGTTTTTCGAATCCAACATTTTGAATGTAAAATGTTGCCTGGATATTGGTATCATTTGAAAGATTCCCTAAATCTATTATCCTTTCAGAAAATTCAATAACTGGTATCGCATTATTAGAATTTTTATTGTTAATTCCTCTTTTTGATGTGTTATTACAACAGGAAAATAAGCTTACAATAAGGGTCAGTTGAATTAAAAATTTCATAATTCATTTTTAAATTTCATCAAAACAATTATTGGATTAT
>JBEPWN010000492.1:0-2414 GCA_041642395.1 Marinilabilia sp.
TAAGTTTTACTGATTCAATTAAATGGTTGAAATATCCACAAACCGGAGCGAAGCGGAGCTCGACAAAGTCAATCTGAAAAGTTTGTTGTCCACAAACCGTTAGCTCGGCGAAGCCAATTAGCACCAATAAGACGGCAGTGCGCCGCGTACGTATTCACGGCAACTATGTAGGCCCGCATGGCCGTGCGGGCAAAAAAAATGGGAATTAAATGTGCACAAATGCCTGCACCTCCGTATACAGGGTTCGATTGGGGTATGCAAAGGCGCCTGGAAAACTGATTTCATAATCCAAAGCAGTTTCATAATTTTTTCACCACATTGGTATATAGGAAACATAAGGGTTTGTTGGGCTGGTAGTTTGTGCCAAACATCCACACCCTACTGCCAGACATATGCAAAAGTTATGTACCTTTATACTAAAAAACGATGGATACTAACGCGATTAAGAAAGAAATCATCGAAAGGATCCTGGTTTTTGATGATCAGGAATTCTTAAAAGAACTCAACAGTTTACTTCGATCAAAACAATCAGAAAGACATATAAAAATTCCCTCAGAACTGGAGGTAAAGCTTAATCTAGCCAGTGATCAGATTAAAAAAGGCAACTTTATTGAACAGGATGAGTTGGATAAAGCCGTTGAAGAATGGTTAAACGAAGAGTAATTTGGTCTGACAATGCAAAAATTGAATTAAAGGAAACTCTGGATTTCTATAAAAGGAGGAACAAAAGTGCTGACTATTCTCGTAAACTTTTTAAAAGGTTTAAACTGGAACTCGAGATCGTAGCCAAAAGACCCTTTATCGGAATCAAAACTAACAGAGAAAACACGCGGGGTTTAATAATTGCAGATTACATTATATTTTATGAACCGAACATGTTTGCGAATAGAATACAAACAACCAAAATAATAGCAAACATGGAGCACCATCCGACCTATTTATTCAATTATTAACGGATGAAATCCAGGACAGAGTTATTGGAGTATTAAAACTTTGGGATACCAACCAGCATCCTGATAAAACACGATTAAAAAAATCTGATTAGCGTTTGGCTGTTAGCACTTCCCCCAGTTTTATGCCATTGGCACTCTGAATTATCCACAAACCGGAGCGAAGCGGAGCTCGACAAAGTCAATTCACACAAATTAGATTGGTATGTAATCTGCGAAAATATAGCCAAAGGACAAAAGCCAGGTTCCAAAGACCAACTTAATTTTCTTATCTTTGTTATAGTAATGTGAAGGTTTATATTGAAGCAATGGCTATAACATCCCATACAGTTCACGAGAGAATAAAGAGTATTGTATCATCTATTGAGCCTGATGCAACGGTGATTCTTTACGGGTCGAGGGCTCGTGGTGATTTTAACAGCTCGTCAGACTGGGACATACTGGTATTGTTGAATAAAAATAAAATACAGGCTGATGACTTTGACAACATTTCATGGCCTCTATACAAAGTTGGTTGGGAATACGGTGAACAGTTTTCGGTAAAACTGTATACCCACAATGATTGGGAGAAAAGAAATTTCACGCCATTTTATAAGTCTGTTAGTAAAGAAGGGATTGTTTTATGACCTTAACAAATGATGAGCGCGATGCATTGGTATCATACAGAATTCAAAAAGCATCCGATACTGCGGAGCCCGACAAAGTCAATCTGAAAAGTTTATTGTCCACGAACCGTAAGCTCGGCGAAGCCAATTACACGAATTACACGAATTACATTGAAGGTGGCTTTTGTGGTTAGTTGCCTTAGGTTCTTTGTCTTTTCTTGCCAAAGGTCAGGCAAAAGCAGTACTCTGTATCAGCGAAAATCAGCGTCATCAGCGTCATCAGCGTTCCATCTAACCATCTAGCAATCCGACCATCCAACCTAGAAAGTGAAAAGTGAAAAGTGAAAAGTGAAAAGTTTGAAATATCCACAAATTCACTCAAATTAGATCACAAACCGTAAGCTCGGCGAAGCCATTAGCACCAATAAGAATAGAGGTTGTTTTCAGTATCATCAGCTTTCTAATCAATCAGCGAAGATCAGCATCAGCGTTCTGATCCACTTATAATCAGATGAAACGTACTCATTGACTGACCAGATAAGAAGATCGAGACGATCGGTATGCCTTTTCCCCAAGTCCTCAAGTCCCCCGTCCCCTTTTCTCTCCCCCCGCCTTAAAAAAAGCTTTCGTTGGTAACAATAAATAGTTATCTTTGCCAACAAACACTATAAAATGCTTTCTAAGTTTATCATTGAACAGGTTTTGGATTCTCAACTTGACAGACTCGAAGGAAGGGATTTGGGTTTAACGAGAAATATTTCGGGGTATGAAAAATTGCAATCACATGCATTTATCATATCCGGTATAAGAAGATGTGGTAAGAGCACACTTTTGCAACAAATAAACCGCTCGGTTGAAA
>JBEPWN010000493.1:0-2412 GCA_041642395.1 Marinilabilia sp.
GTCATCTATCCACAGAATTTTTTTCTGATGGAACTGATGATCCTGTTTCTTGCTGTCATGATCGTGGACATCATACTAATTGACATATACAATACTTTAGGTTTTCCGACTTCTACCACCATTGCAGTTGTATTTGAACTCACAGGGGCGGCCCTTGCCATTGTGGTGATCAAGACCAACGGCCCGCTTTCCGGTGCAACCGATCTTTCTGATTTTATAAATACGGGACGGGTGTTCCTGCTTTTCTCGGGAATTCTGATGTCCATATTCCTGGCCTTTATCACCGGAGCCATCGTGCAGTTTATCTCCCGAATAATTTTTACGTTCCGGTACCAGGGCCGTTTCCGCACATTATTTTCTCTTTTGGGTGCCTTCTCGGTTACTGCCATCATGTATCTCATTTTCAAGAAAGGAATTGATGCATCTGCAATTTGGGATTATCAAATATTTACATGGTTTGGCGATCATCCTTTTTCATTTTTCCTGATGGTGTTTGCAGCCATGTTCTTTCTTTTTTATCTGTTGGGGTTACTCTTCCAGATGGACATTCCAAGGATCATAGTCCTCTTTGGCACATTTGCTCTTGCACTTTCATTTGCCGCCAACGATATGGTTAACTTCATTGGCATTCCCCTGGCCGGGATTGAAAGTTTCAAAGCTTATCTGATATCCGGAGCAGAAGTTCCTCCCGGCTCTTTTGATCTCTCTTTTCTGAGCGACGACTGGTTGCGCAATCACGGTTTCCGCGACACAATATATGCAACATTCTTCCTGATCGCCGGAAGTGTCATGATGCTCACCTTGTTTTATTCACGAAAGGCACGATCGGTAACCGAGACAGAAGTTTATCTGGGTCGCCAGCAAGCCGGCAATGAGCAATTTGAACCATCCCAATTGTCACGATCTTTGGTGCGGCAGTTTTTGATGGTTTACAAATATGCCGAAGGAATAATGCCTCAAAGAATACAGCGTTATATATCAAAACAATATAGCCGTGAAGAGTCACCATGGGAGAAAAGACAAGTGGACGAAGTAGTCAGTTTTGATACCCTGAGAGCGGCTGTAAATCTGGTAGTAGCCAGTTTACTCATCAGCGCCGGTACATACTACGGATTACCCCTTTCAACAACATTTATCGTATTTATGGTGGCAATGGGAACCTCCCTTTCGGACCAGGCATGGGGGCGCGAGAATGCCGTTTACCGAATATCCGGCGTACTTACCATTCTGGGAGGTTGGTTCATCACAGCCTGCCTTGGATTTCTGGGGGCGTTCGTCCTAACCCTTCTGTTATGGTGGGGTACCTGGATAGCAATGATTGCTGCTTTAATACTTATGATCGTTTACCTGCAACGCAGCACAAAATATCACAACAAACGCCGCCGGGAACGTGCCCTGATGAAGGAGGATGTTTCAAACGAAATAGAGGAGAAAAAAGGCTGGATGCGTAATGCCAGCAGTGATACCATACGCAAACTAATGCTCGAATCTTCCAAAATATATTTGCTTTTGATTCAGGGCCTGCTCAACGAAGACGAAAGTAAGCTTCTGGAAATAAAGGCAAAGACCCAGGCGCTTAAAGACCATGTTAAAAGATCAAAAACTGAATTTTTCATGGAAATAAGCAAAATGCCGGAGGAGTCTAAAGACTCCGGTCACTTTTTTATCCAGGCTCTTGATTACCTGACCGAACTGGGCAATACTCTTTCAAACATAGTGGATCCGGCTTATGATCATTTCAAGAATCAGCATAAAGGACTTGTAGAATATCAGAAAGAAGATCTTACAGCATTGCTGGAAGAGACAACAGCCTTTCTCAATTTCATGGTCCATCTGGAAAAAGATAAAAAATATTCCCTTTTGCCGGAGTTGGTGCAACGCCAGCAGTCTGTTTTTTCACTTATCGAAAATCTGAGATTAAACCACATCCATCAAATCCGCTCGGGACAAGGAAAAACCCGCATCAACATTTTTTACATGGAATTACTGGGAGAAACCCGTAATCTTATTTCTTATTCAGTGAATTTGGTGAAATCAATGCGAAACTTCTTTGGAGCAGGGATATAACCTTCAAAACGCTTGAATATTTCACAATATCAAGGTATTTTTGAACAACCATTTTACAAAAGATCATTAGATTTTAAGATATTAGATGTAAGATGATTCATAGGATACTTTAAAATCTGCATATGAACATAAAAATTTTTTAGCCATAGACGACTGATTCAAGGATTATTGTAAAAGTTTAATGGACTATTATCATAATAGCAATAAAAAACACCAAACAAATGCCCTCACCCTTCAAAAAATACATTTCAGGTCTGTCGGCACTGCTTTTTCCAGTCATTTGCAAAGGCTGCGGTGAAGTATTAAATACATCGCAACAACTGCTTTGCCGCGCATGTGAATCGG
>JBEPWN010000494.1:0-2408 GCA_041642395.1 Marinilabilia sp.
GTATTCTCACGATCGCGAGACGGTAGAGCCTGGTTATTATGAGGTGGATCTTTTGGATTATGACATTAATGTAAAACTCACTGCTTCCGAACGGGTCAGTTTTCATCAATATACTTTTCCTGAAAATGCAGATTCGAGGATAGCTATAAATCTTGAATTGGGAATTGGGTGGGATGCACCGGTGAATACCCGTCTTGAACAAATTAATGACACAACCTTTGCAGGCTTCAGGCACTCCAAAGGTTGGGCCGAAGATCAGGAGCTTTTCTACGCAATTGTATCTTCCAGACCGGTGGAAAACCTGGACTTACACACCGATCAGGGACAGGTTGAGGGAAATAGTGCTGAAGGACGTGACGTGGTAGGAGTTTTTACTTATGCCACTTCTCAAAATGAAGCAATACAGCTTAAAGTCGGAATTTCTCCTGTCAGTCATGAAGCTGCGCTTAACAATATTGAGCATGAAATCCCGCATTGGGATTTTGAACGCGTGAAAAGAACTGCCCGCGAAAAATGGAACAGGGAGTTGGCGAAAATTGAAATAGAGACTTCCGATCTTGAAACCAAACGCAAATTTTACACAGCGATGTATCATTCATTCATTGCCCCGGTTCTGTTTAATGATCATGACGGATCCTACAGGGGAACAGATAAGAAGGTATATCAAAATCCCGGTTTCGATAATTATTCTGTTTTCTCTCTTTGGGATACTTACCGTGCCAACCATCCTCTGTTTACCATTGTTCAACCTGAGAAGGTTAACGATATGATTAATTCCATGCTGGCTATTTACGAACAGCAGGGCAAACTACCCGTTTGGCATCTGATGGGGAACGAGACCAATTGTATGGTTGGCTACAGCGCGGTCCCCGTGGTTTCGGATGCTTTTTTCAAGGGATTCGACGGGTTTGATGAACAGACTGCCTTTGAGGCTGTTTTGGCAACTTCTACCAATGATGAGTTTGGTCTGGATGAACTCAAGGCGAAAGGTTATATCCCTGCTGATAAAGAAAAGGAGTCGGTTTCCAAGGCACTGGAATATGCCATCTCCGACTGGGCCATTGCACGTTTTGCAGAGAAAATGGGAGATACAGAAAATGCAGCTTATTATCATGATCGTTCCCGGGTGTATGAAAAGTATTTCGATTCGGAAACCCAATTTATGCGTCCCATAATGAGTAATGGTGAATTCAAATCCCCTTTTGATCCCTTTCAGTCTGTTCATGAAGTGGGCGACTATACTGAAGGAAATGCCTGGCAATACACCTGGATGGTTCCCCATGATGTTCAGGGATTGATTGATCTGATGGGTGGAGACGATGCTTTTGAAGCCAAATTTGACAGCTTTTTTGTGGTGTCCGGCGATATGGGCACTGAAGCATCTCCGGATATTTCCGGTCTGATTGGTCAGTACGCACAGGGCAATGAGCCCAGCCACCATGCTGCTTATATGTATGCATTTGTCGGTCGCCAGTGGAAGACAGCAGAGAAAGTGCGTTACATTATGGATGAGTTTTATACCGATCAGCCCGATGGAATTATCGGAAATGAAGACTGTGGTCAGATGTCTGCCTGGTATATCTTTTCTTCGATTGGATTCTATCCCGTGAATCCTTCCAGTTCGGTGATGGTTTTGGGCTCACCTGATCTCGACAGAGCAGAGGTTAAGCTTCCGGGTGATAAAACTTTTACCATGGTTGCACACAACAACAGCAAGGATAATATTTACATCCAATCGGCAACCCTGAATGGTGTTGCCCTTGAGAGAAGTTACATCACTTATAAGGAAATTATGAATGGCGGAGTTCTGGAGTTGACCATGGGAGATACTCCCAACAAGCAGTTTGGTACTGCTCCGGAAAACCGGCCCATTGAAGAGCTACCCTGACAGCGTTTCTGTGAGGTGTGGAATTAATAAATAGAACAATAACACAGAGGTTTGGAGATGCTCCCGGAGACGGTCTGATGTGAATCAGACTGCTCCGGGTCATTTCTTTGTTCAATGGTTGGATGTGTGTTTTTGAATTCTGTTGGTCTTTCAATTTCGCCCGGTTAGCTTTATTTACTTTTCTGATCAAAAGATGGATCAGTTAAAAATGTTGAGGTATAGCCATCGGGCTTGTTGGATGCAACCTTAGCAGGTAAGCCTAAAAACAAGGTTGTTTCATCGAAAAATCGTCTTTGGTTGAATCTCACGCGCGCAGCAAGTGATATGAGTTTAGATGATTTCGATGGAAGAACCGTAGTTTTTTAGAGCGAAAGCTGGCTAAGTCTTGATCTTCTTTGCTTACTGTCTTGTATCAAGACAAGAAAGTAGGTCGGGGTTTAAGGGATGAAATCCCTTTTGGAAAATGTTTAGGACATTGTTTGTCATTAATCAAATGTAATTATGAAAAATTCTCCTTTCC
>JBEPWN010000495.1:0-2386 GCA_041642395.1 Marinilabilia sp.
GGCTGTACCGCCGAATTGATTTCAGATCAGGGTCTGATCATCACCAATCACCATTGTGGTTATTCTCAAATACAATCCCACAGCTCCGTAGAAAATGATTATCTCACCGATGGATTCTGGGCCATGTCGCAGGACGAAGAGCTGATCAATCCCGACCTTACCGTAACTTTTCTAAAATACATGGAAGATGTTACCGACAGCGTTCTGATCGGCACCAGCGATTCCATGACCATGGAAGAAAGAGACAGCGTGGTCACCAGCAACATCAAAAAAATCACTGATGAAGCCACAGAGGATACCCATTTTACTGCCAACATTAAGCCCTTTTTTCATGGCAATCAATATTTTCTTTTTGTCAACGAAACCTATAGGGACGTTCGCCTGGTAGGATCTCCCCCATCGGCAATCGGAAAATTTGGAGGAGACACCGACAATTGGATGTGGCCTCGTCATACCGGGGATTTTTCGCTTTTCCGTATTTATGCCGGCGAAAACAACGAACCCGCTGAATACAGTGAAAATAACAAACCCTTTGTTCCCCAAAAACACTTCCCCGTCTCATTGAAAGGGATTGATGAAGGGGATTTCACCATGGTATTTGGCTATCCCGGAAGCACCGATCAGTATGTCCCGTCATTCCACCTGGAAATGCTGTCCGAAGGGCTCTATCCGCGTCTCATTGAAATGCGCACCCACAAACTGGACATTATGGATAAATACATGGAAGAAGACAGGGGTGTACGCATTCAGTATTCCGCAAAAAAGGCGCGTGTTTCAAATGCATGGAAACGGTGGCGCGGAGAAATCCGGGGACTGGATATTTTGAATGCCACAGAGAAAAAGAAAAAGTATGAAGCGGATTTTATGGAATGGGTACATGCCAATGAAGAGCGTGAAGCTCGTTATTCCAGTCTGATGGCTGATTATGAAAAGGTTTACGAACAATTGAGCGACATTCGAATTGCCCGCGATCTGTTGCTGGAAGTCATCGTACGCAATGGCATCGAAACCATCAAAGTGGCAGACATGTTCAATCCGTTAATAGCTATTTACGAAACAAAAGATGCTGACCCGGAAAAGATTGAATCTGCAAAATTAAAAACAGAGAAAAACATCAATGATTTTTTCAAAGATTATTATCAACCCATCGACCGGGAAATAACCATCGATGTCCTGGCTCTATACAAACAACATGTAGATGCTGGTTTTCTGCCCGAAACATATGATCGAATCGACAGGAAACACAAAAGCGATTATTCGGCATACGCAGAAAAACTATTTAGGAAGACCCTTTTTGCCGATGAAGCATCCGCGCTTGCATTACTCCGGGGATTTTCGAAACGCAGCATCCGAAAAGTAAAAAAAGATCCGGTATGGAAGCTCCATAAAGAGTTTATGAGTGTTTATAACAATCTGCTGTATCCCCTTTACAATTCACTTAAACAAAAGACCGACAGCCTCAATCGCATATATATGGCTGCTCAAATGGACTTTGAGGATGAAAAAGTTTTTTATCCCGATGCCAATTTCACCTTGAGAGTAGGCTATGGAAAAGTGAAAGGTTATCAACCCGAAGATGCTGTAAAATTCCTGCATTACACTACCATTGAAGGCATCATGGAAAAAGACAATCCCGACATCTATGATTACCGCGTTCCGGAACGGTTGAAACAATTATATCGCGAAAAGGACTATGGCAGATATGAAACAGAAGGGACCGTTCCGGTCTGCTTCATTGCTACCAACCATACAACCGGAGGAAACTCAGGGAGCCCAGTGGTCAATGCGGAAGGGCATCTGATAGGCATTAATTTCGACCGTGCCTGGGAGGGTGTCATGAGCGATTTAATGTTTAATCCCGACCAGTGTCGTAATATTTCACTCGACATCCGTTATGCTTTATTCATCATTGATAAATTTGCCGGTGCAGGATATTTAATTGATGAGATGACTGTTATTGAATAATTTTGCGGATGAGAATTGCCATGCCGGTTTTACATACGGAATCCATGACTGACTAGATCGTCATCTCGCAAAGACAATTTCCGGCAGGTATTCGAAACACCGAATTTTTTGTATCCATAATCGTTCAGCTTTTTCAACAAAACCCTGGTTTTTTTCTTCCATCAGGAAAAAAATCAGGGTGTATTTCCATCTGAATCTGTTTAAACAAAAAACCCTTCATTCAGAAAAGCAGGAACCAAATCATATTTGGAACCTTCAATGCTTTTGTTTCCGTAAATCCAAACCTGTAATCAGACCTGACCAAATTCATGAGAAAGAACCCCTTTCAATAAAAGATGCATTTTCGCCCAATTGTTCACGCGTATTCGTTTACGCATTATTAACCCGGGTGAAGTGCCTTTTATTTTATGAAAAAGTTTCA
>JBEPWN010000496.1:0-2372 GCA_041642395.1 Marinilabilia sp.
TGACGAAATATCATCCGTTAAAATAATATACTTTGAAATAGAAAATAGTTAACTTTGTAAAATGACAAGAATGATGCAAGACATATTAAAATTAAGTGTTCCAGAACGCATATTAATGGTAGAAGCCATTTGGGATAGTATTGCAGAAAACGACGAAAAGCTTGTATTAACAGATGAAGTAAAAGAGCTTTTAGATAATAGAATAGAAGCACATAAAAACAATCCAGGCGAAGGTTCCAGTTGGGCTGATGTAAAAGCAAGAATTAAAAATCAGTTCTAATGTATAAACTTATCATTACACCATTTGCAGAAGAAGATGCGAAAGATGCTGCAAGTTGGTATAATGAAAAAAGAGAAGGTTTAGGGAATGAATTTTTACTTGCATTGGAGGCTGCTTTAAATGCAATACAGAGAAAACCAAATCATTACCAGGTAGTTTTTAAAGGGCTGAAAAGAGCTTTAACAGTTCGTTTTCCTTATGGGATATTTTTTACAGTTGAAGAAGATGTCATATATGTTTTGGCAATAGTCCATACAACTAGGAGTCCAAAAGTCTGGAAGAAAAGGAAATAACCCACGCTTAACACCCACAGATAATAAAAATGCAAATCATACACTCGGGAAATAAAAAGCTTCAGCATATTATTAACAACCAGGTATTTCAACACACCGTTTACTGGTTTTTTTACCTGTTTTTTTTGCCACCACGTGGGGAAGTGCCGACAGCAAGCTGGCACCAAACAAATTCCCATTGGCCGAAATTACAAGAGCAATGTAATTGATATTATAAACCAAAATGGCATCAATTAAACTTCTATTTCGTGCCATAAGGCGAAAATTTGATTTCCAACCCCATCTGTTTCAGCTTTCGTAAATTAGAGAAGTAATATTTCGCCCCCAATTACAAAATTGACAATCAACCCTAATCAAAAATAAACATCACCCCAAGAGAAAACGGATACAATTCAGGTCCTTCGCCGCTTTTAAACATCGGCTCGGGATAATAAGTACCGTATAATGAAAAGTTTCCATATCCTGCACGGGCCATGTATCCATACCGGAAAGTTGGTATGCCCATATCGTCGCGTTTTTTCTTTTTCTGACGACCGCCTTCGTCATGAAAAACCAGCTTGGTATGTGTTTGCAACCTGACGCCCCCAACCACACCGCCGGAAAGATAAAACGAGTTGTGATTATACCTGCCTGGAATTTGAATTTCCGCTAAGAAAGGAACATTAGCATGCATCACCATCAACTTGCTTTTCGATATGGAGGCATCCGGTGAAATCTCAGGAAACCATTCCTGTCCTCCTGCATCAATGTCACTAATGGATTCAAGATTAAACCGGTAATTGTTATACTGCAAACCCACACCAGTGGTTAAACCAAACCACCCTCCAATCAGGGGTAAACTTTCCTGAACAGGATAAATGGAAACCTCCAGCGATTTTCCCTGATTGAGTTCCATAAAATCGTATCCCTCCGGTAGTTCTTCCTTGCCGTCGCGGTTCAGATATCCATTCATACCAAGAGCTACACCAGCCAGATGGCCATCAAAACGGGACCGGTGCCTTCTCCTTTTTGAAATATGAATGTCTCTGGCATCATGCCGGATGTCGATGTAATCTTTTTCAATGCGTATTCGCGGAGATTGTTCCTCCTCATCTGCAGGTTCAGATTTCTTATCAATATTTCTGGCAGCAGGCCGATCGACCTCAGCAATCACATTCCCATTCTTGTTTATCTTAAAATATTCGCCGTCTTTCATCACCAGCGCTTCCTCATCAGCGAAAGACCAAACCTGATCATAAATGGCCGGCACTATTTCATTTCCCTGCTCATCCACGTATCCCATTTTTCCATCGCGAATGACCCGGGCCATGCCATTTTCAAAATCCCAGATGTGCTGATATATCACCGGAACAACAATCTGTCCGTCAATACCCAAATATCCGGTAAGGCCGTCTTTGATAACTTTTATCCGTTTGTTTTGTGGCGGCCAGATGTGCTGATACTCGCAGGGAACAACCATCAGTCCGTGGCTATTTACATAACCGAATTTCCGATTTTTCATCACTTTTGCCAGACCGTTTTCAAACTCCCAAATCTGATCGTATTCGGCCGGTAAAATTAGGCCCTTTTCAAGGTGATAGAGGCCAGTTTTCATATTCAGGAGCACTCTTATGTAATTGTCTTTGGAGGGAGACCAAACCTGATTGAAACGATACGGGACAATAATCTTTCCCTTATCATCCACAACTCCCACATCACCTGATTTCATAACACGATAGAGACCTGGCTGCATCTCCCAATGCCGGTCGTAACTCTGCAATACTGAATCGATTGGCTGACTTTGCGAAAAGACATTATCG
>JBEPWN010000497.1:0-2368 GCA_041642395.1 Marinilabilia sp.
TCTGACGTCACCATATATCCGGTGGCCAGTATGAATGAGAAGGATTATTTCAATTTGATGCACGTTTATATGGATGCTGTTTTCAAACCCCGTATTTATTCCGATCCTAAAATTTTAAAGCAGGAAGGGTGGCATTACGAACTGGATAAACTGGATGGTGATATCGTTTACAAAGGCGTGGTTTATAATGAAATGAAAGGAGCATTCTCCAGTCCTGAAAGAGAGCTGGACTACCAAAGCTATAAGATTCTTTTCCCCGACAATACTTACGGCGCATCATCGGGTGGTTACCCGGCTGCTATCCCTCAACTTACATACGAATATTTTAAGGATTTCCATAAAAAGTATTATCATCCATCCAACAGTTTTGTGCTGCTATATGGCGATGCAGATTTAGATCAGGAATTACAGTTTTTGGATCAGGAATATTTTTCCGGTTATAAAAATGCAGAAGAAAAAGTAGAGATCCCCATACAGGCACCATTTACAGGGAAAAAGTCGGCTGAAATGCCTTATAGTATTCCTGAAGGTTCGCAAACGGAAGATCAGACTTTCTTAAGTTACAATTTTGTAGCCGGTTTAAATACCGATCGGGAGCTTGTGATGGCGCTTGATATTTTAAGGGAAGCACTTGTCAACCATCAGTCGGCACCATTAAGACTTGCCTTGCAAGAAGCAAACATCGGGAAAGATGTTTCGGCCTGGGTGGATAATGGAAAGCAAAATGTATTTCAAATCTTTGCTAAGAATGCCAACCCCGGGGATAAAGAAAAATTTGACGAAATCGTCTTTTCCACTTTACAAAATGTGGCGGAAAACGGACTTGATGAACAAACTGTTGAAGGAATTGTAAACCGTATGGAATTCAGATTGCGGGAGGGCAACACACCACAGAAGGGATTAATGCACCTGTACGCAATAAGAAGCAGCATTCTATTTGACCAGGATCCTTTTACGGGACTGGAATTCGAGAAACCTCTGGCAAATGTTAAAGAGGGCATCAAAAATGGAATGCTGGAATCAATTGTTGAAAAACACTTCATAGATAATCCGCACGCACTTCTGATGGTTTTAAAACCACAGCCCGGTCTTGAAAATGAACTGGCCGAACGAACCAGAAAGGAACTGGCTGAATACAAAGCCAGCCTCAGCAACGAGGAACTTGAAGCACTGATTGAAGAGACCAAAGCGCTAAAGGAACATCAGCAAAAGGAAGACTCACCGGAGGCCCTTGCCACCATCCCGATGTTGTCACTCTCCGATATCAGCAAAGAAGTACAATGGTATGAAGCCACAGAAAAAAGCCTGGCAGATGTACCTGTTTTGCATTACAATGATTTCACCAATAACATTGTATATGCCAATCTCTTTTTTGACATGCGAACCTTACCCCGGGAGTTAATTCCATACGGAAACCTTTTGGCCAGGCTCATTAATCAGCTTAATACCGAAAATTACACTTTCGGAGAATTGGACAATGCACTGAATTTACATACAGGCGGTTTCTATACCTATTTGAGATCTTATGCCGAGAATAATTCGGATGAAAAACTAATTCCCAAGTTTGTGGTAACCGCGAAGGCTACTGTCGATAAAACCGATAAGATGCTTGAACTGACTGCTGAAATATTAAACAAGTCAAAATTTGATGACGCGGATCGTCTTAAAGATGTGATGACACGCCATCAGTCGCAGGTTGAATCAAATGTAAAAAACAACGGAGTGGGTTATGCAATTAACCGCCTCGCTTCCTATTACAGCAATCAGGGTATGTTTAACGAATTAACCGATGGTTTGACATATTACGAATTCATTACTGACCTGACCGATAATTTTGATTCGAAAAAGGACGAAATTGTAAAAAATCTTCAAAAAACAGCCAGCCTGCTGTTTAATAAACAAAACCTCATAGCAGGCATAAGCTGTTCGGAAGATAATTACACCACTTATGAGAAAGAACTGGAAGGTTTTGTGGCGGGCCTGCCGCAGGAATCGACCAAGTCAAACGATTGGGACTTCAACTTTGAAGCAAAAAACGAAGGTTTGATGTCTTCATCGATGGTACAGTATGTGATTAAAGGTTATGATTACAAAAAACTGGGGTATGATTGGGATGGAAAAATGCACGTTCTGAATCAGATCCTGTCGCGCGGTTATCTGCAGAACAAAATCCGTGTAATGGGAGGAGCCTATGGCGGATGGGCCCAAATATCACCCGACGGCACTCTCTTTTTTGCTTCATATCGTGATCCAAACCTGACCGAAACAATTGATAATTATGATGCTGCCTCTGAGTACCTGAATGATTTCGATGTGGATGAAACGGAAATGACCCGTTTCATTATTGGTACAATATCCAATATCGACC
>JBEPWN010000498.1:0-2362 GCA_041642395.1 Marinilabilia sp.
GGACATGGTGCAAAATCACATAGTGGTAAATGACCGGGATGGTGGGGCACATACTGATTTTGTTTTTTGGCTTCACAATGGCGTTTCTATTGGTGAATCTGAATTCAATGATCGTTTGTCAAAGATGAGGTCCGATTTTGAAGGAGCCGGTATAGTTCTCTTCCTGGCAAAAACCGGCAGATATTTTCAGAATAATACAATACCTGAAGGAATCGATGCCATTTTTACAGGTTCATCAGACTGGCCGGTGGTATGGGAATATCTGGCTCAGGGTGTTTGCGGCGGACTTGATATAATGAAAAGTACCGGACTTGAAAACAGAGCGTCAGCATTGAAACCTTTGTCGGTGGAACTTCCCCGGACGCGCCTGAATTTTGGAATCCCGGAAGAAGCCGGTTTATTAAGGGACACGTTGGGGAAAATTGATGAGGTAATGAGGGAGGCTGTTGAAGAGAAAGCCACTCCCGGCGGACAAATTGTTGTGGTGCGTGATGGAATTGTGGTATGGAACCGTGCATACGGACATCATACCTACAAAGAAAGAAAAGCCACAAAAACAAGTGATATTTATGATGTGGCATCGGTGACAAAGGTATCGGCAACTTTACCTTCATTGATGAAACTCTATGAAATGAACAGGTGGATGATGAATGATTCGCTTGGACATTTTTTTCCACAGACAGACACCACCGAAAAGGCCGGGATTACACTTCGCGATCTTTTGCTCCACGAAAGTGGATTACCTTCTTTTATTCCTTTTTATTTGGGCACAGTGGATAAAGAAAAGTTGGAAGGAAACCTGTTTTCCCGGCGATATTCATGGATGCATAATATTAAACTCGACGAATATGTGTACCTGAACCGTACTGTCAAATATCGTGACGATGTATTTAGTCTCCACCCTGACTCAATATTTTCCGTTCCTGTTGCTGCAAACTACTTTTTAAATACATCCTATCTTGATTCGATCATGACAAAAGTGATTTCAGCCCCTATGCGTACACGTCACAATTACCTTTATAGCGATTTGGGATTTTATTTCCTGGGGGAGTTAATTCCACGTTTGACGGGCATTCGCATGAATGATTTTGCAAGGCAACATTTTTATGCACCTCTCGGAATGGGGAATACCGCATTTTTACCATTAGATGTTTTTGATATAGACCGGATTGTCCCTACTGAAGATGACAAAGCTTTTCGCAAACAATTATTGCAGGGCTGGGTGCATGACCCCGGAGCTGCTATGATGGGTGGAATGGCTGGCCATGCCGGGTTGTTCTCAAATGCAACCGATCTGGCAAAAATAATGCAGATGTATCTCAATAAAGGAACTTATGGTGGCAAACGATTCCTGAATGAAAAAACCGTTGATTTGTTCACAAGCAAACAAAACGGAAAAAACCGGCGCGGTCTGGGATTTGATAAGCCTCAACCTGATACCGCAAAGGTCAGCCCGGCTTCAAAGTGGGCTTCGCCGGCCTCTTTCGGGCATAGTGGCTTTACCGGAACCCTGGTGTGGGCCGATCCTGAATATAATCTGGTCTATATCTTTCTTTCAAACCGCATACATCCAAATCAGTATAACAGGAAGTTGATTCAGGACAATTACCGCACGAGGATACAGGATATTGTATATCGTGCCATAATCAGAGCCGGGGACAATTAATTGTGGTTTAATTTATTTGGATATCTTTATCCAATAGTTCGTTAAAAAATTGCCTAAACGCAGAGTAATCCTTCGCTAAAGCTATGGATTCTAAAAGACGCAAAGAAACCCTACGCTGAAGCTACGGATTCTGAAAGACGCAAAGTTTTTATTATCAGAGAGATCCTGTAAAAACTCGTCGATGCGAAAATAGCTCTTTGCCAGGCACTTGCATGAGCTTAACGGGCTATTGTTTATCAAAATGTATAACCAAATAGTGAGCTTATGAAAAAAATATACTACTGCATTGCTTTGATGGCTGTCTTGTTCCCGTCATGTACCAAAGAGCCGATAGATTTTGATGTTACTGATAATATTGTTGTTGACGAACCTCAAATAAACCGGGATCTGGAACAGGTCAAGAAAGACGGGGTGTTAAGGGCAATAATGGTTTACAGCAGCACGTCGTATTTCCTCTACCGTGGGCAAACAATGGGATATGAGTATGATTTACTAAAGCGTTTGTCCGAAGAACTGGGTGTAGAACTGGAAATTGTTTTGGCGGATGACATCAATGAATTGATCAATATGCTTAACCGCGGCGAAGGAGACATTATTGCGTATGGTTTGACGGTAACCCAGCGGCGACGGCGTTTTGTGCGCTTCATGGATTATCTGTATCTGACCCGGCAGGTGTTGGTGCAACGAAAGCCCGAT
>JBEPWN010000499.1:0-2348 GCA_041642395.1 Marinilabilia sp.
GCAGTAATAAGAATAACTTCTGTCAACGGATACATTTGCTTGATATACTCTAACAAATCCATTCCACTACCGTCAGGCAACTTTACATCGGAGACCACTACACTAAAAGCATTTGCTTTCAGCATTTCATGCGCCTTCTTCACATTTGCAGCCTGTGATACATCGAACCCTTCCAGCCCAATAATGCGAGACAACAATTTTCGAAACCGCTCCTCATCGTCAACTACTAAAATGTGGTTACGCTTCATAATCGTCATTACTTATGCTTTTGTTAGCTTTGGGCAGGGTAAAATAAAAGGTACTGCCTTCTCCAATCTCACTTTCAACTGCTATAGAGCCACCCTGAGCTGCAATAAACTCTTTGGCTATAGCCAATCCCAATCCACTGTCGCCGCTATCTTCATCGCTAATTTGTACGTATTTCTGAAAAATTTTCTGCTGATATTCTTTGGGGATGCCTTTACCATAATCAACAACAGAAAATTGCACTGCTCTCTGCTTGTCTTCGGCTTTCAAAACAATCTTACTACCTGTTTCAGAATACCGAATTGCATTGGCTATTAAGTTTACAAGTACCCAGACCGTTTTCTGCAGATCGGCTTTTACGAAAGGAAGATTGGGATCACAGTTAACCTTCAGGCTAATATCCTTCTGATCCGCCTGCATGAGCATCGTTTCCGAAGCATATTCCAGCAAGTCAACAGGGCGGGCTTTTTGATTGTTGATCTGTATATTGCCCGTTTCAATCTTGGACAAATCCAACAGCTCGCTGGTTGTCTTTTTCATACGGTTGGTATCATTGCCAATACTTTTGATAAGATCAGCCTGTTCATCGTTCAACGCCCCAACCCGCTCATCTTCAAGCAGTCGCAAGCTCATATTTATAGAAGCAATGGGTGTTTTTAGCTCGTGAGATACAACGGCAATAAAGTTGTTTTTTGCCTCATTGAGCTCCTGGAAATGCGTTACATTTTTAAGCGTAATGATAGATCCTATTTTTTGGCGCTTGGCAGAATCATGCTCAGGATTTTGCATAATCACCGGCTGAATTTCCCGGGAGTAATAAGCAAAGCGGTCATCAGAAGTTACCTTAACTAAATCAGGCTTTTCTTTTCCATTTTCAGATGCGGAGATTTTGCGCTCTGGATCTTTGAAAACTGCTTTCATTAATTCACTCTCTTTCGCAATCTCCTGTGCTGATTTGCCAATCATGTCACTTCCTGAACACCCAAGTACTTCCTCGGCCTTCGTATTAACAAACAGGATACAATTTTTTCGGTCTAATCCTATCACGACCTCATTCATCTGGTTGATAATAGCTTCAATACGCTGTTTTTCGCTCCTCAGTTTTGCCAAATTGCTCGACTCATACTCCTGCAGGCGGGTAGCCATCGTATTAAAAGCTTCGGCCAACTCTTCGTATTCATCCCCCGTCTCAAATTCAAGACGCTGGTCGTAATTTTGATCTGCAATCTTCTTAATTCTTTCAATTAGTTCACGAATGGGTTCTACAATATAGCCGGGATATTTAATCAACAATCCTAAAGCCATTAAGGTGCTTATTACACCGATGGTAATCATATAAAAAATGACCCTTGAAGCAGTTTGCTGGGCATGATCATTTTTTTGCTGGATGGCATCCAGATTCTTATGAGTTATTGTTGCAAGCTGCCCTTGAATATTTCCATACGACTTGTCCAGCCCTTCGGTCATTTCTTCCGTCCATTCCGACTCACTTTGCAACTGATCGATTTGCGTGAAGTAGTTTTGCAGCTCTTGCTGTAAGCTGTTACTCATTTCTGCTTCGTCCGGCTCTGTGATGTTTTGCTGCTGCTTTTTCATCTCCCAAACTAAAAGGTCTCGCAGCGAATCGATTTGGCTGTCCTGAAGAGAGAATTCATTTTGTCTTGCCCGATCCGTCCTTTCGCTAAACTGAAGATGTAATTCAGTTAGCACCTGCTCCATATTCTGCATATAGGTTACGGTACGTTTATTATTCTCGATAATGGCACTGGAATTATCCGCCAGTGTACTGATAAAGAATAATCCGAAACTCCACTGCAGTACAATTATAAATGCCAGGAAACCGAGTCCGGTATATAATTTTGTTTTAATGTTTATCTTCATATAAAAAAGGCCAAAATCTAACATTCGTCAGCAACATAACTATTACAGCTTTCATGCCAACTTATAAAAAAGCCTGTTATCTTCTTTCATCAGCGCATGTTGTAGTAACATACAAATCACTCTCCCATTATGGGATGATTCTGTAATAAAACAAAATTCCTATTGGATGTTATGATGATAGAAATATCGATAATTCTTTGAATTACACATCATCAAATAGT
>JBEPWN010000500.1:0-2334 GCA_041642395.1 Marinilabilia sp.
ACTGGCTGTCTGGGGAAAAACCAATCTTAATTATGCTATAGACCTCGGCAGTCCTGAAGGTGTTGATCCCATTATCATGAATGCATGGAAAAATAAAGTCCCTTTTGATTTGCAAAGCTTAATTATAGGTATTCTGTCAAACGAATTGGGAAATTATCCTAATGACAAAGTCACTCAACTACTGAATTGTATGAATGCAACTGTTGACATGGGTGATCCAACTGCCATGGTAACAGCAGTAATCCAGTTTTTGAGGTATAACATCATGCTTACAAACGATGTGTTGGAAAGAATGGGTGGCGTACCTTTTAACAATATGGGAAGACGCTATATTGGTTCTGCGAACGATAAGTTGCTTAACAAGTCAGTACAACGTATCGTCGATCCTACTTTCGGCAGGGCAAAACAAATGGTAAAGCAATACGAAACGTCCGGCAGAATAAATGTGCCACTGGTTATAATTCATACAACAGGTGACCATATTACACCTTTCTGGCATCAGGAGATATATGCTTCCAAAATTCATCCCCGAAGCAGCGATTTACTGTGCCGGATTGACGTTGATACATACGGGCATTGTACCATTGGTGTAAATGATATACAGCAAGCTTTTGCATGCCTTGCAGAGAAAATGGGATTCAGTTTGCTACCTGCTATATCTGAACTCTCACAGCAATAAAAACCTGTATTAAATACTTATATTTTAAATTAAAAAGGAGAAAAATGTTATGAAAAAATCAATGTTTTTTGTTTTCGCATGCATCATTCTTTTTGCATGTGACACTGCAATCGAGGAACCTGTGTCAGACGACATGAATTTGCTTAAAAGCAAAAGTTTATCTGTTGAGAACTGCGAGAATGTTCGCTTTCAGGCTGATTTCCAATTATCAGATGCTGTTTGTTTCGATTTTTCTGAAATGAAGGATCTTTTCTATGCCTTGGAAGATGCCGGCGCCTTTGATGTGCATCCTGAATATGAAGGACCAATGGTAAAATTTGATTCTGAAAATGAATTTAAGGTTACCGGCTTCCTGGGAGCTGACACAATCGAAACGAAAATTGCCGGTGTCGAGGGAATGTTAGGATCCATTGTCACACATCGATATCCTGCAAATGAAAAAGAAAATTCTGCGGTTTTCTATCATCTGTTTCATTTTTTTATAAGCGATAATGATACCGATATCCCCGATGCCTTTGTTACCTGGGACCATGCAGTACAATCGCCCATGAATCCAAAAAATTATACTGCCAGAATCAACAATAAACTGGAAATGCTGGCAGGAACCGGGATTTTTGCAAACGCTTCAGGCAAGTTGATTAACAATGGGATGATGGATTTTGGAGTCACACCTCCGGAAATCCATGCCAACGTTCATGGCCGTATCTGTGGAGACGGCATAGGTAAAGAACATTAATTTGTGCATGATGAACCAAAGCCGGTCGGAAAGTACAAATTAATCATAGAAATGCAGATATGAATAAAGTGATGAAAAAAATCCCGGCCATTTATATGCCCGGGATTTTTTTTCAAATGGAATGTATTTATCTCTTATACATGCCACAAACTTAATTCGCATGCCTGATTCTGTTCAACCTGATTTTGATAACCTCTTATCATCAATCTTAATCAGGAAATGGATGGGTTTATTGGAAAGTCAGAAATGTATCAAAGAAAGGCAGCATGCTGTTTAATGCACGTCCATCGTCTGTCCAGAGTTTGTCACTGTGCATCCCGAGATATTCTTCTGAATAATGCTTGATTCCTAAACTATCCAGCTTTTGACTGAACATTAAACTCTGGATTGGGATAGAAGATATTTCATCATTTCTGCCCCAATCTAATTTTAATGCACTTAATTCTTTCAAATTATCAATATAATGATCGGCCATTTCAAAAGGAGCGTTTTGCCGCCACAGTTTCAAAACAGGTTCATTTACAACCAGACTGTCATCAATCATATTGTACGGTAAATCAACGAAAAAGGGGGGATTATCAAGATTGGGAGAAAAGGCACGCCCTATAGCCACATTGAGACATTCCCAGGTATTAATCCTGGTTAATAATTCTTCTCTTGTTTTTATTTTCAATACCCTGGGCTTATTTATTAAGTCTGGTTGATGTAATCCACCTGGTGAGAGCGCATATACCGCTGAAAAAACATCGGGGAATAACATTCCCAGCCTGATTGCACCAAATCCACCCATGGAATGACCTGTGATTCCCCTGCTGTTTCTATCCGGAATTGTCCGGTAATTTTTATCGATGTGAGAGACCAGATCTATAGCTGTAAAATCAGCCCACTTACCGGCCAACGGAGAATTTGTATACCAACT
>JBEPWN010000501.1:0-2327 GCA_041642395.1 Marinilabilia sp.
AAATAAACACAGAATCACCTGGAACAAGTTGAAACTGATCGAAAATAATATTCAATGAAAATGCCCCTGGAGAACTCAGCCGTAGTTGCCAAAGCAATCGTCCATCCTCCAACACAGATGTATTCCCAGAATTTTCAGGAGTCAATTCTACAAAATTAGGATAAGCAAATCTCAACGGACGGCCTTTTTCGGCATCCCGAAAATTTGCAGCAATTGAAAATTGGGGTGGTGCCGGAAAAGTAATCTTATTCTTCCCGGATATCGTATTACTACTATGATCACCAGAATGCATCATGGGCTTGCCCCCATGGCCTACCTGAGCCGAAGCAGCAAAAACAAAAAAAAGAAGTACAACAAAAATGAAATATCGACCCATTCTGATAATTTTACTCTTTTGAAACGAGAAAACATTCAAAAAAGTTTCCATTAGTACAATTTACACTCCCTTTGGCCGCTTAAAACTCCCAGAGCATTCATTGCAAGAGCAGACATTTCATCTTCACCGGGATAGATCTTTACACTTCCGATCCAATCAATATATTGTCTGATGTACCTAACCACTGTTTCATTTTGAGCCATGCCCCCCGTTAGAAGCACAGCGTCCACCTCTCCCCTGAGCACAACCAAACAACCACCTATGGTTTTGGACACCTGATAAGCCATGGCATGCAAAACAAGATCTGCTTGTTTATCCCCTTTTAAGGCAAGTTCTTCAACCTCTTGAGCCTGATTGGTCCCAAAATGAGCCATCAATCCACCTTTTCCGGTCACTTTTTTCCGCATTTCGTCATGCGTATATTTTCCACTGAAACACATATCAACCAATCCGCCTGAAGGAAGAGTTCCTGCTCTTTCGGGCGAAAAGGGGCCATAACCATCCAATGCATTATTCACATCAATAACATTTCCTTTGTAATGGGCACCCACCGAAATACCACCTCCAAGATGAGCCACAATAAGATTCAGATCTTCATATTTTTTTTCCACTGAACTGGCATAATTTCTTGCCACGGCCTTCTGGTTTAGAGCATGAAAAATGGATTGACGGGGCAATTCTGGAAGACCGGTAATTCTGGAAACTTCATTAAGTTCGTCAACAACCACCGGATCGGCAATAAATGCACGTGCATGCGGAATACTTCCGGCAATATCATCGGCGATAAGCCCACCAAGATTGCTGGCATGCTGTTGTTTACCGCTGCGGTTTTTAAGGTCGTTTTTCATGGCCTCATTCACTTCATATACACCTGATGGGATAGGTCTGAGGAGACCACCGCGCCCAACTATTGCATGAAGGTTTTTAATCTCAATATCGGCTTGTATTAATTCATTAAGTATTGCTTTTTTACGAAACTCATATTGACTGGGAATATCCTCAAATTTCTCAAGTTCTTCAGATGAATGCCTCAGGGTTTTTAGCAGCACTGATTTGATGTTTTCGTAAACCGCAATTTTGGTTGTTGTTGATCCGGGATTAATGACCAGAATATTGAATTTATCCATGTCTGATAATTGATGTTAGAGATTAAAAATTGAATGAATATGGGATATAAATAATATTAAATCATAAAATGTGAAGATAATAGTGAGAAGAACCTGATCCTTTCTCCTAATCATTCCTCTTTAATGATATTAAAACAATTTACTATTTATGCAAGTACCGCCAGTAAAACACTATAAAACTTACTATCTTCAGAGTCGCTGCGAGAGGTAAGTACAATAGGAGCAGTAGCGCCAAGTATCACTGAAGCTACCTTTGCCCGGGCAAAAAACACAAGACTTTTGTATAAGACATTTCCCACTTCGATATCGGGCATGAGCAACAAATCAGTATCTCCAGCCACTTCACTTTTTATATTTTTATGATGAGCACTCTCAAAACTTATGGCATTATCAAAAGCAAGCGGCCCATCAATCAGACAATTCTTTATTTGATCGCGCTGGTTCATTTTACTAAGAAGAGCAGCATCCGTAGTAGCCTGCATACTTTCGTTAACCATTTCTATGGCACCCAAAACAGCGATTTTGGGTTTCGACATGCCTAGGGTATTCAGATATTCTACCGAATTTTCAATGATGGCAATCTTATCCCGTAAGGAGGGCGCAATATTCATAGCCACATCAGTAACTGCAATGATCTTGTGATAGGTATCAACTTCAAAAAATGCAAGATGTGAAAGCAAACGACCTGAACGCAATCCCCACTCCTTGTTAAGTACACCACTAAGCAATACAGGAGTGGCTACTTTGCCCTTCATTAAAATTTCGGCTTCGCCATCATGTATCATCCTAACTGCCATCTCTACACACTTTACGGCATCTGGTTC
>JBEPWN010000502.1:0-2323 GCA_041642395.1 Marinilabilia sp.
ACATCTTCCGCGAGGGCATTGATGATAAATGATTTAAGATCGTTTTTGTTCATTCTTGTTTTTCTATTCTTATTTGATGTATAAGTGGTTTGTTATTAGAGTTTTTCACCAGAAAATACATCCGGTAATTTTCAGAAGGACACTTGTATTGTCCTATGGCGAATGTGGCATTCTGGCGGCTTCCATGGTGAAGCACCTGAAAGGAAGTAACTTTGTTCTTGTCAAAAAAGTTTTTAAGAATGAAGTGGGCTTGTTCTTTACTGAATACCCCCGATTCGCCAGGAAGAACTAGTTCTATTCTGCTGTTGAGATAGGATGAAAGTCCGGCAGCATTGCCTTGCTTCACAGCTTGTACGACTTTATCCGGCAAGGGACCGTTGTTATTCTGTGCCTGGGTCAGATTCACTGAGAACAGGAACAGCATGATTGGCAAAAGATGTTTAAATGTTTTCATTTTTTCAGATTTGGATGTGCCGCAGTTGCGGAGTAATCTCTAGCAAAAGTAAAATATTACAAATATTAAACCATAAACCAGAGGTGTTTTTAACTTTGTGGTTTAATTATTACGCAATGAAGGTACTTTTAGTTATGGTCGGTAAAACATCCGAAAAATGGCTTCAGCAGGGCATTGAACAATATGTGAAGCGGTTGGGGCATTATGTGCCTTTCGAAATAAAAGTGTTACCCGACATAAAAAACGGGGGAAAGATTAAATCTGAATCCCTAAAACAATTGGAAGGCGAATCCATTTTTAAAACTTTGAATGCCACAGATCAGCTGATTTTGCTCGATGAGAACGGGCGGGAGTATTCTTCCAGAGAGTTTTCAGGTTTTCTTGAAAAGGAGATGATAAGTAGTGCCCGGCGATTGGTATTTGTAATTGGTGGTGCATGGGGTTTTTCTGAGGATGTTTATAAAAGGGCCAAATTAAAAATATCGCTTTCACGGATGACGTTTTCTCATCAAATGGTTCGCCTTATTTTCACCGAACAACTATACAGGGCACTCACCATCTTGAAAAATGAACCTTATCATCACGATTAAGCGTTTTTGCATGGTTATTGTTATCTTGGTCAGCAATTCACTTTCAAAGTTAAATTTTTATGACCGACAAGCGCATTTGGTGGCTTTTGATCATTTTGTTTCTTACGGGAACAGCCTCAGGTCTGTTTCTTGAGTTTTGGTTTGCCGGTACTGAAAAACGTGATATTGACATAAAGCAACTTGAGCAGGCAGTGCAGAAACGTCAGTTGTCGCTCAATCAAATGTTAAAATCCTTTCCCGATGGTGCTCTTTTTGATGCTGAGGACGCATGGATGGTCATGGATTCGATTTCAGGATCTTCGAATGACTTGCTGATTTACAGGAATAATCAACTTGTTTCCTGGTCCGACCAGGGATTGCCGGTGCAGGATGTTCATCCGGTGTTCCTCAACCAGCCCTTCATTCAGCTTGATAACGGATATTACCTCGTTCAGCAAATTCAACGTGATCCTTACCTTCTGGTGGGGTTATTCCGGATAAAACAATCTTTTCCCTATCAGAATAAATACCTGAAAGATGGTTTTTTGTTGCCTTCCGGACTTTCACCTTCTGTTGATATTGTGCGCGATCAGGGTTCAGGCTATGAGGCTGTTTACGGACTGGAAGGAGAATATCTTTTCTCCATCAGCAATCTCACTATTCGACAGCACAGCCATTCCGCAAATATTTATATTCTTATTTCATATTTGATCTCCGTTCTGACCTTATGGGGTATTATACTGATGGTACTTCAGTCCACCCGTCAGAGCAGATGGATTAATTTCCGTCTGGCTTTCTCGATTGCTTTGTTTTCGGTGTTTTATTATTTTATGTTTTGGCATGCCGACATGTCTGCATTTTCGAATCTGGATCTGTTCTCGCCCATTCACTTTGCCATGTCGGATCTCTTGTCTTCGCTGGGGGCGTTGTTGCTTTTGGCTGTTTGGATTCTGCTGGTTTCTTTTTTGTTTTTTAAGTTTTTCCGATGGCCTGAATTTCTGGCGGGCATTGATAATAAGCGGTTGCTTACAGGAGCCGTTTTTGGTCTGTTTTTTATTCTGGTTCAGGTATGGATGCTTTTTATAATAAAGATGATCTACCAGTTGGTCGAGCATTCTTCCGGACCTTCAGTTTTTTTTAAAGTCATTGAAATTAATGAAATTGCTGTTGCCAAGATTTTCATTCTGGCAATTCTGTTCTTTTCTTTTTTGCTGATTGCGGAAAAGGTGATCCGGTTATTCCTGTTTCGTCTTTCACGGCCGGTGATGTGCTTATGGATTGCATCTGCCACTGTGATTGC
>JBEPWN010000503.1:0-2321 GCA_041642395.1 Marinilabilia sp.
GAGGGGTTGCCCTTGTCTCAAGAACAGCTTTAGTTTGTTGCCAAACATATGAATCAACAAAACAAGTATCAACTCCCGACTTGATTTGTTTTTTGCTGCGTGTATTAAACATCATGATCATGGCCTCTGCCGCAGCAGTGGCTTCATCAAGCAAAGATGCATTGGCCATATCCATACCAGTAAGTTCAGTCACCATGGTCTGGAAATTAAGAAGCGCTTCAAGTCTACCTTGAGAAATCTCTGCCTGATAAGGAGTGTAAGATGTATACCAGACAGGATTTTCCAGGACGTTCCGGATAATCACCGAGGGGGTGAAAGTATTGTAATAGCCCATCCCGATGTAAGTCTTAAAGACTTTATTTTTTGATGCAATCGCCCTGATTCGTTGCAAATATTCATGCTCGGAGAGTGCCGGAGATAGATTCAGTACTTCATGCATCCGGATGCCATCGGGGACAGCCTGAGAAATAAGATCATTTAGCGAATCAGCCCCTATTTTTTTCAACATCTGGTCGATTTCGCGGGCGTCGGGCCCAATATGACGATCTTTAAATTCACTCATATAAAGGTAGTTGGAAGTGTATAATAAATAAGAATGGGATAACCCCAAAACAAGATCAAAAGAACAAATTTTTATTGACTGTAAACAATGATTTTTATCAAAAACCTTTCTAAAGATACAAAGAAAGTAATATCATAAACGGGACTATTCATAACCGGACTCTTAGATCCTTACCAGGCACTAATGAATAAAAAAAAGCCTGACAACTCAGATTCTTGTAAATTTGATTTCCAAATATAACCGGTAATTTTGATGGCAGAGTAAATATCATGCTATATGACAATACAGGACGCATGGTTTTTAATGATAACCGGGAAATGAGTTTCGGAAAAAACATAAGTTTATCTTGTCCGGCACTGAGACAAGGCGATTACATAATAAAAATCCTGGGTGCTGAAAAAACAGGCACCAGCTTCCTTTCAATAAAATAAACAAAAGCACTCCCATTCAGCCAAAAAACAACTACATAATAGTTGTCAACAGCTGCATGGGACTGCTTTTTACAGTATTTATTACTGCAACACTCAGTTAAACTTTGGCAAATGCCTGATAATAAGTAACATAAAAAACACAACAATTTACAACTGCAAATATTTGGAAATAAATACTTTGCGCCTCTGTGTCTTTGCGTTTAGGCTTTTTTTAACGGACTATTGTTACTGCAAAAAAGGATTGTTTCGCTTCTCCTCGCCTATTGTGGTTACAGGTCCGTGACCGGGATATACCGTCACCTCATCGGGCAAGGTTAAAAGACGCTTACGAATGCCATCGATCAGTTCAAGCTGATTGCCACCCGGAAGATCGGAACGCCCAATACTACCGTTAAACAAAACATCGCCAGCCAGCAATACATTTTCTTCCTTGCAATAAAATACAATTCCGCCCGGAGAATGCCCGGGAACGTGGATCACCTGAAACGCGTAGGCTCCCAGTTTAAGTACATCACCATCTTTGAGATATTTCCCGGGTGTGGGAGGATTTTCCTTTAATTCAACTCCAAATTCTTTAGCCATCTCAATGGTCCGGGATATCATAAATTCATCCTTTTCGTGGGCGATGGGCTTTAAGCCCCATTGGCGGGACACAAAAGCAGTTCCAAAAACATGGTCGAGATGAAGATGAGTTTGTAAAAGCATTTGCGGCTTTAGTTTCAAATTATCGATGCTGTCAACCAGTCTTTGCTCTTCCTCGGGAAATAACATCCCGGGATCGACAATAGCACATTCGCCATTATGTGTATAAGCAATATAAGTGTTTTCTAAGAAAGGATTGAATACAAAGGTTTCGATGTTTAGCATGATTAAATATTTTGCAGATTTGATTTTATTTCTTGCGGCCAATCATATATCAATGGCAAGTGCACATTTCAGCTTGCAACCTTAATTTTTTATTTTGCGATCCCATTTAACATAGGAACAAAAGCAAATTCACCAAAGGTTTCCTGCTCAAAGTCATTATCAGTTAAACGCATAATTCGTGTCATTGTTTGCGACTTTTCGCCGACAGGAATAACCATGATTCCGCCGACTTTGAGCTGAATCAAAAGAGATGAAGGGACGACGGATATACCAGCGGTAACAATTATTTTATCAAAAGGGGCATAAGCAGGCAGTCCCTCATTTCCATCACCCAAAAACAACCGAATTCCTTTATATCCAATTGAATTAAGCAGCCGGGATGTTCTATTATACAACTGACTCTGACGTTCAACCGAATGTACCATTGCCCCCATTTCATGGAGAACCGCAGCCTGATAGCC
>JBEPWN010000504.1:0-2319 GCA_041642395.1 Marinilabilia sp.
GTTTCTTCTTTGTGTTGGGTAATGGGTATGTCTTGTTCAACCAACTGATGCATTTTCTCGCCCAGTTCAAAAATTTCATCAATACCCGGGTTCTTGTAGGTGTTGTGTAGTTCGCAATAAAATCCTTTACTTACCGAATGATCAATTCTGAGACGGGCTTCAGGAAATAATTCACGTGCAGCCGCAAATAGCAGGAAAGAAAGGCTGCGGATATACATGCGCATTCCGTCTTTGTGAGTGATGTCAATAAATTCAATGGTTTTGGGATTGTATATTTCAAAGGAAAGTTCGCGAACCTTATTATTTACCATCGCACCCAAAACAGGGTGGCCTAATTTAATATCCAGATCATTGGCAACTTGTAAAAGTGTGGTGCCTCTTTTTATGAAAAGTGATTTCCGGATGTTGAGGCATTTTATGCGAACTGTATTTTCCATTTTTTTTTATGTTTGCAGGTGTGGGTTTAATTTTCACAAGTACTGTTATTACAATAGTGCGTTAAAATCTTACAAAAAACTTTGAATCAGGGGTTTATACTCAAAAGGATTTTTGTGTTAAAATGCATAATTTCAGCGTTATACGATTTATCCTAAATCTCACATCTAAAAATCTAACGGTCTATTGATATTACAAACCTTCGTCTTTTTTCAGGTACTGACCGGTGAAACTTTTTGCACAGGCAGCAATTTTTTCCGGTGTTCCGCTACAGATAAGTTCACCCCCGCGGCCACCTCCTTCCGGACCGATATCAATGATATGGTCGGCGGTTTTAATCACGTCAAGGTTGTGTTCTATTACAATTACCGTGTTACCATGTTCAACCAGTTTGTTTAATACTTCAAGCAAAACCCTGATGTCCTCAAAATGCAAACCTGTGGTTGGTTCGTCAAGTATATATACGGTTTTTCCTGTATCCTTTTTCGAGAGTTCGGCTGCCAGCTTTACGCGTTGCGATTCTCCGCCCGAGAGAGTTGTTGAAGGCTGCCCCAGTTTGATGTAACCCAGCCCCACTTCCTGAAGAACTCTCAAACGCTGCATCAGGGAAGGAACGTTTTCAAAAAATTCAACGGCCTGATTAATGGTCATGTCAAGTAAATCGCTTATGGATTTGCCTTTGAAGCGTATTTCCAGTGTTTCACGGTTGTAACGCTTTCCCCGGCAATCCGGGCATTCTACCATAACATCGGGCAGAAAATTCATTTCAATCACCTGAACGCCTCCTCCTTTGCATGTTTCACATCGTCCCCCGGGAACATTAAATGAGAATCGTCCCGGTTTGTATGCTCTGATTTTGGCTTCGGGAAGGCTGGCATATAATTTTCTGATATCATCAAACATTTTGGTGTATGTGGCAGGGTTTGAACGGGGAGTACGGCCCAGGGGTGCCTGATCCACATCTACTACTTTATCCACATATTCCAGTCCTTCAATTTTTTTGTAACTCAAGGGGTCTTTGATAGACTTGTAAACGTATTGATTAAGGATGGGATAGAGGGTTTCATTGACCAGAGTCGATTTTCCGCTTCCCGATACCCCAGTTACGCAAATAAGTGTTCCCAACGGGAAATTGACATCTATTTTTTTTAGATTGTTGCCTGCTGCCCCTTTGATGACAAGACTATGTCCAATGCCGGAACGTCGCTTTTTGGGTACCGGAATTTTTTTGATCTTTTTGAGATAATCGGCAGTTAGTGAATTTGATTTCAGGATTTCCACAGGTGATCCCTGTGCTACGATTTCACCGCCGTGACGTCCTGCATGCGGGCCCATGTCAATGACATGATCTGCGGCCATCATCATGTCGCGGTCATGTTCAACTACCAGGACAGAGTTACCGGTGTCGCGCAGTTGTTTCAGGGATTCTATGAGCCTGTGGTTGTCGCGCTGATGCAAGCCAATGCTTGGCTCATCCAGAATGTAAAGGACGTTTACCAATTGTGATCCTATTTGCGTGGCAAGTCTTATTCGCTGGCTTTCACCCCCCGAAAGAGACATCGCGCTGCGGTTCAGAGCCAGGTAATCCAGGCCCACATCCAACATAAACAGTAACCTGGCCCGGATCTCTTTAAGAATTTCGGTGGCAATGGTACGTTGTTTGCCGGTAAGACGCTCATCCAGCTTTTCGCACCAATGATAAAGATCGCTTAGATCTATTGTACTGATTTCAGCAATATTTTTCCCGTCAATAAGAAAATGTAAAGCCTCCCGGTTAAGTCGTTGTCCGTTGCAGGCAGAGCAGGTGGTTACGCGAATGAACTGATTTGCCCATTTTTGTGCTTTTTTGGATGTGTCATTATCCTGCTGGTTGTGAATATAGCT
>JBEPWN010000505.1:0-2313 GCA_041642395.1 Marinilabilia sp.
AGGGGCCATTCGAAGTACTGGGTACCATTGCCGGAGACGACACCATTTTACTGATCAGCAGGGAAGGCGTTTCCCGTCCGGATATAATTAATGCATTGTCGCTTTTTATGCCCGGACTGAAAAGGAAACTCGTGTAGAACTATTTTTGAATAATTATTAATGACACAGGGAAAAGATACTATAATAAAGGTTGCTTCGGAAGAACATCTTCCTTATGTGGATACCATACTGGAAACCATTGCAGATGCTGCAAAAGTGCGCGGAACTGGTATTGCCCGGAGAAGTCCTGAGTATATAAAAAATAAAGTGACAGAAGGAAAGGCCATCATCGCTCTTAATGGCGATGAATTTGCCGGCTTTTGCTACATAGAATCATGGGGCCACGATAAATTTGTCGCCAATTCAGGACTTATCGTTGTGGATGAATTTCGCGGTCGCGGATTGGCTAAGGAGATCAAAAGAAAAGCTTTTGAGCTTTCCAGAAAGAGGTATCCCAATGCGAAAATTTTTGGGCTTACTACCGGGCTGGCTGTAATGAAAATAAATTCAGAACTCGGATATAAGCCGGTTACTTTTTCGGAACTCACTGATGACAATGAATTTTGGAAAGGTTGTCAGAGTTGCGTCAATTACGATATTCTGATGCGTACCAATCGCAAGCATTGTCTTTGTACGGGTATGCTTTTCGATCCTGCCAGGGATGTTAAAAACGAGCCAATACCCCCCAAGCGGTTGAGTGTTTATGGCAGATGGCTGAAATTTAAACAGTTTGTTTTCTTGAAAGGAAACAAGAATAATAATAAAAAGGGCAAACGGAATTCACTATGGGGGCTTTTTAGCGCCTTGTTTGCCTGATAAAGATAATTTTTTGAGATGGATAAGAAAGTAGTGCTTGCCTTTAGTGGCGGACTTGACACATCGTTTTGTGTAAAATACCTGAAAGAGGAGAAAGGGCTTGAGATTTATTCAGCCATCGCTAATACTGGTGGTTTTTCCGATGAAGAGCTCGTGGAGATAGAAAGGGGGGCTCGCACTTTGGGTGTCTCTGATCATATTACTCTCGATGTCACCAATCTTTATTACCGGAATTGTATCCGGTATATGATCTATGGAAATGTTCTGAAAAATAATACTTATCCGCTTTCCGTCTCATCGGAACGGATTTTTCAGGCCCTGGCGATTGTTGATTATGCACGTAAGATTGGTGCTAAATACATTGCCCATGGCAGCACTGGTGCCGGCAATGATCAAATTCGATTTGACCTTACTTTCCAGATCCTTGCCCCCGAGATTGAAGTCCTGACCCCCATCCGGGATATGACTTTGTCGCGTGATGAGGAGATTGAATACCTCAAGAAAAGGGATGTGAAAAGAGACTGGACAAAAATGACCTATTCCATAAATAAGGGGATTTGGGGTACCAGCGTGGGAGGAAAAGAAACCCTGACCACTGACCAGACATTACCTGAAGATGCATATCCAAGTCAGCTGCGTAAAGAAGGAAGCGAGGAAATGATCCTGAGTTTCGAAAAGGGTGAATTGAAGTCCGTAAATGGAGAGAATTTTGAAGATCCGGTGCAGGCCATACGCAAAGTTGAATCCATTGGATCTGCTTATGCCATCGGGCGTGACACTCATGTGGGCGATACCATTATCGGGATAAAAGGACGTGTGGGTTTTGAGGCTGCCGGACCGTTAATGATTATTAAAGCGCATCATCTGCTGGAGAAGCACACCCTTACCAAATGGCAGATGTACTGGAAAGAGCAGCTGGGAAACTGGTATGGTATGTTGTTGCACGAAGCTCAATATCTGGAGCCGGTTATGCGCGATATAGAAGCCTTTCTTGAAAACTCACAGGGCAACGTTACCGGTGATGTTATTTTGAAATTACATCCTTACAGATTTGAACTGGTGGGCATAAAATCGCCTCATGATCTAATGAATAGTGGGTTTGGTGATTATGGTGAAGTCAACAAAGAGTGGACAGGAGATGATGTGAAAGGTTTTACCAAACTGATGAGTAATTACCTGAAGATCTTTAACAATGTAAATGAAGGCCAACTCGATATAACAAAATGATAAACGTAGGTATAGCAGGGGGTGCCGGATATACGGCGGGTGAACTGATTCGCATACTGTTGCATCATCCGGGGGCTTCCATTAAATGGATTCACAGTACGAGTAATGCCGGGAACCAGGTTGCGGATGTGCATGCTGATTTACTGGGGGACACTGATCTCTCCTTCAGCAATGAAATGGATTTTGACTCGGTGGATGTGGTTTTTCTTTGTATGGGACATGGCAAATCAG
>JBEPWN010000506.1:0-2307 GCA_041642395.1 Marinilabilia sp.
TTAGCAGACCACTTTTCATGTCGAGTATGCGTATGAAATCATCGACTTTTTTCATTTTGAAAAGGTCGAGAGTTTCTCCGTTGATATTTACATCAATGCCGATCCAGTTGGGAGAGTTAAGCACCTTGGCGAAGTATTCGGGATAACCGTTTTTCCACCACCCTACACGGGTTTTGTCGGGATAATAAATTCCGGCAATGTAACTACCCCGAAGGGTAGGCCCGCTCCAGTCTTCTTCGAAATTGGCTCTTTGGCCCATTAGTCCGTTACCCAGGCTAAATATACTTTCAGATGCTTTATGGTGTTCAGGACTGAATCCCTCTTCTATAATTCTCCACTCGTCTTGCTTCAAATATTGTTTCATCATCTCTTTTGTTTGGTAGCTGTGATTAAGCCACAATGTCAATAGCTCTAACTGAACTGCTGATGGTACATTTTATAGGTTAAATAATTTCTCCATATCCATTTCATGCAGGCCCGACACTACAAGATGTGCTTTCCCCAGTACGTCAGGCGACCCGATGCCCACGCATTTCATGCCGCCTCTCAATGCAGCTTCCACGCCGGCTTCGGCATCTTCAAACACCACGCAGTTTGCGGGTGGTGTTTTGAGAGCTTCTGCTCCTTTCAGGAAAACTTCCGGATCAGGCTTTGCGTTGGATACTTTGGTTCCGTCAATGACTGCATCAAACCAGGAAGTCAAATTCAGCCGGTCAAGAATTGTCATGGCATTTTTACTTGCCGATCCCAATGCAATCAAAAGGTCATTGTCTTTTACTTCCTTAATGAAATCCATTGCTCCTGGTAATATTTCGTCGGGGGTCATTTCCGTAATAAATGAACGGTAATGCTCATTTTTGCGTTTGGCCAGTTCGTCTTTCTTTTCCTGGGGAAATTCTATTCCGCCAATTTCCAGAAGAATGTCGAGCGACCTCATTCGACTTACGCCTTTGAGACGTTCGTTGTCCTGTTCGGTGAATTCAAAGCCCAGCTCATCGGCCAGTGCTTTCCAGGCTATAAAATGATAGCGCGCTGTGTCAACAATAACACCATCCAAATCGAATATGCATGCTTTTATCATGGCTAATCTTCTTTATCTTCAACAAAATAGATTGAAATTGCGGCAATCAGAAAACTGACACCGGCAATAATGAGGGCATAAACAGCCTGAGAATCGAAAAAGTTTTTAATAATAGGGCCACTGAATACACCATTGATAATTTGCGGTATGGTGATGAAAAAATTGAATAGCCCCATGTAAATACCCATTTTCTTTGCCGGCAATGCTCCCGAAAGAATGGCATAAGGCATGGACAGGATGCTGGCCCAGGCAATACCAATACCGATCATTGGTATTATAAGCATCTCGGGAGTGTCGATATAGTAAATCGAAAGAAGTCCGGCGGCTCCGAATAATAAGGAGATAGCGTGAGTGGTTTTACGGCTGGTTAATCTTGCCAGAAAAGGAAGAAGCATCGCATACAAAGCTGCTACTCCGTTGTAAATACCGAAAAGTACGCCTACCCAGTTCCCTGCATCGTTGTACATTTCGGAACTGGTGTCACTCACGGGCAAATGATAAACATGCTGTGCAATGGCAGGTGTTGTATATACCCACATGCCAAACAGTCCCAGCCATGAAAAGAACTGGACTACGCCCAGTTGTTTCATAGTGCGCGGCATTGCTGCGAAATCCTTAAAGATTTGTAAAAAGCCGTGATCCTTTTCAATGACTTCTGATGCCGGATTGATTTTTACTTTTTTTCCATCAAATTCCTCCACTTGTTTTGGAGTATATTCTTTGGTCGTAATTACTGTCCATATAATAGTTATAACCAATATTGCCGCACCTGCATAAAATGAAAAAATAACATTGTCCGGAACGCTTCCGGTTGGTGCTATTTTGGAAATATCGAACCATTCAGCAAAGGCATAAGTGATCCATGATCCGATAACGGCCCCGATACCAATAAGGGTCGATTGAACCGAGAATCCGAAAGTTCGTTGATCAAGGGGCAACTTGTCTGCTACCAGAGCTCTGAATGGTTCCATGGAAACATTGATAGCCGCATCCATAATCATCAGCATACCGGCCCCTACAAACATCGGGGGGATGAAGGCAGCCAGCATTCCGGAATTGGGCATGAATATCAGTGCAAGGGCAGCAAATACTGCACCCACTAAAAAATACGGGCGGCGACGTCCCAGCCGTGTCCACGTGCGGTCGCTGTAATGACCTACAATGGGTTGTATAAGCATGCCTGTAATGGGTGCTGCCAGCCAGAACCATCCAAGGTGTTCCACGTC
>JBEPWN010000507.1:0-2303 GCA_041642395.1 Marinilabilia sp.
TAATAAACAGTAAACCAGTTTTTAGTGGCGATGCTGGTGAACAAATATAGTAAAAAAATCTGTTCACCAGTTTGTTCACCATCATTATGGTTTTAGATGGTTTTTAATGAATACCCCAAAAAACAGAAAAAGCTGTAAATCAGTAGATTTACAGCTTTTTGTGTTTGGATGAATGTTAAATTGTGATCCGGGCGGGATTCGAACCCACGACCGACAGCTTAGAAGGCTGTTGCTCTATCCAACTGAGCTACCGGACCAATTTTTAATGCGGTGCAAAGATAGAAAAAAGATATTAAAGACCATGGATGCAGGGCATTTAATATGCAATTTTCGTTAAAGGGAATGTGCAAATTTTGGTGATTATAGGTTTAGTTGCTTTCTGCCAATTTTTTCATTTCCCTTTTTTATTTCCCTTTTTCACAATTTCCTTAAAATAGAATTTAATTCTTGAATATTTATTCGATGAGTAAACTGACTTTTTAAAATAATAATAAAATGACATAATTATATGGTTGTCATCCAAACTTGTGGAGTATTGTAGACTTACCCTTTATAGGACAACTACAAAATACTTAACAGGAAAACCCTGTGAAAAAAGTTCTTACGTCATTTTTCACAGGGTTCTTTCTGTAGAAAGAATATTTCTCAGGTTAACCTCAAAACTTACTCTCCACTTTTACCATAGTTCGGCAGTACCCTGGCACTTGGATCGTTAACGTTGCAGTTTTTCCACTCTTTGTTGGGCATCCAGAAGTCTTTGACCAGCCCGGCCCTGCCTGGAAAGTGGCGTTCAAAAATATCACGGTACATGAGCGACTCTTTTGAAATTGGAGTGGCAAACGTGTATTTTGCCTTTGCACGTTGCAGGTCTTCATCGCTATAGATACCTTCTGCATAAGCTTTTAGGTTATCCACTGAGCTGTGTCCCACTGCATCCGAAAAAGCAGCCTTTTCGCGGTAGAGAATATCCTGTGGCAAATAATCATCTTCAAATGCTTTGCGCAAAAGATATTTTCCAATGCCCGTATAGTTCATTTTCTTTTCGGGCTGTATGGCCATCACATATTTCACAAAGTCGAGATCGCCAAAGGGAACCCGTGCTTCCAGTCCGTTGGATGAGATGCACCTGTCGGCCCTGAGTACATCATACATATATATTTCGGTGAGTCTTTTTTCTGCTTCCTTTTGAAAAGCTTCGGGGGAGGGAGCAAAATCGGTGTATTTGTAACCGAATATTTCATCGCTGATCTCACCGGTCATTATTACTTTGATGTTTGTGTTTTCGTGAATGTATTTGCTCAGCAAATACATACCCATGGACGCACGAATGGTGGTAATATCATAGGTTTCGGTGTTGTAAATGAGGGTGCTGAGTGTATCGAAAATCTCTTGCTTTGTAAAGAGTACTTCCGTGTGGTCGGTTCCCAGATAATCGGCCACCTGACGGGCGTATTTTGTGTCGATGGGACCGTCCTCGATTCCCACGGCGAATGTGCGGATCGGCTTGTCTGACATGCGGGCTGCTATGGCGCAAACCAGGCTTGAATCAAGGCCGCCACTCAGCATAAACCCGAGAGGAGCATCGCTGTCCATTCGTTTTTCTACCGCTTTGGTAAATAGATGGTTGATCTTTTTAAAGATTGTTTCCTGCTCATCGTCGTGAAATTTTTCCACTTTGGCGATGTCGTGATAACATACAAATTCTTCGCCGTCGTAACAGTGGCCGGGGGGAAAGGGATACACTTCTGCACAAAGTTCGTGCAGTGCCTTCATTTCGCTGGCAAACAGGATTTTTTTGTCGGACGAGTAGCCGTAAAACATGGGGCGAATGCCTATGGGATCGCGGGCAGCCATGTATTTGTCCTTTTTAGCGTCATAAATCACACAGGCAAATTCGGCATCCAGTGATTTGGCCATTCCCATAATGCCTTTTTCTAGATATAAGGGAATCATGACTTCACAATCGCTTGACGACTGAAACTGGAATGATTTACTGTAAGTTTCGCGAATCTGACGGAAGTTATAAATCTCACCATTGCAGATCAAACTAATGTGTTTGTATTCAAGGGGCTGATTACCATCATTGGAGAGATCCATTATTTTCAGGCGGTGAAAGCCCATCCATCCATTATTACCCAGGTCTTTCATGACAGTATTGTCAGGCCCCCGGTATTGAAGGCTTCTGAAATTGTGGGCCATCTGCAGTCTCAGCATCTGGTCGTCTCCGGTGTAAACAGCAAATCCACACATGATAATCGGTTTTTGTTTGTTTGAGGTACTAGAAAATAAAATTGTAACATTTA
>JBEPWN010000508.1:0-2302 GCA_041642395.1 Marinilabilia sp.
TTAATTTTTGTGGTGGTGGGTACCTTGTTGACTTTAATAACACAGTCATCTTCTGCAGCTTCGGCTATTACCTTGGTAATGTTATTTGAAGGTTGGATTGATTTCCCGATTGCTGCGGCAATGATTTTGGGAGAAAATATAGGGACAACCGTTACCGCAAATATCGCAGCTATTGTTGGGAATGTGTATGCGAAGAGGGCGGCTCGATTTCACTTTGTATTTAATATCTTTGGGGTCTTATGGATGCTGTTGTTAATTGATCCCTTCCTAACGGGAATCGACAAAGCTATGGGGTATTTCATGGCGGATTATACTTCGGTTCTTGGTGCGAATATTGATCAGGTTGGACGGGCTAATGCAACATTGGCAGTGTCGTTGTTTCACTCGGTGTTCAATGTTTTAAATGTGCTTCTGATGGTGGGCTTTGTTCCTTATATCGTTAAGCTAATCGAAAAGTATCAAAAAGAAGAAGAGGATACCCAAACACGCTTGCAATACATTTCTTCGGGAATGATGTCTTCTCCGGAGCTATCAATGTCACAGGCTCACAAGGAGATACAACTGTTTGCTAAGCTTATTGAAAAAATGCACTTTAATATTCAGGGATTACTGGCTAACAAACAAAATCGGCAAGATCAGTTTCTAGAAAAGATTGAAAAGAGAGAAGCAATAACAGATAATATTGAGTTGGAGATAGCAGAATATCTCACCAAGATTTCCAGCTATAATATTACCGAAGATGCAACGCGTCGCATCCGTGGAATGCATAGTATGATTAATGATCTGGAGCGGGTGGCAGATATCTATTTTCAGATGTCTAAAACTTTTGAGCGGATGCAAAATGAAGGTCGAGAGCTCCCTGATGCTGCTATGAAAAAGCTAAATGAACTGATTGATCTGGTTCATGATGCTATTCGAAATGTCCGGGAAAACCTAGATAAAGATAATGGAGAAATTAATCTCGATAAATCAGTTGCAATTGAAGATGCTATTGACGAATGTCGTGATGAACTTATGGAGTTTCATTATGCTCAGCTTGAAAAAAATACCTACTCAAATGAGATAGGGTTTGTCTTCCTCGATTATCTAAATCGACTGGAGAAAATTGGTGATCACCTCTTTAACGTGAATGAAGCTCTTGCCGGAGTAAAGGTCAAGGCTGCCTACGAAAGAGTCATGGAGGAAAGGGGATAAAAACTTACTTCAAACCAGCCTGCATTTTGCTTATCTTTGGCGGCTAATGATATTACAATCGAACACTGATTACACCAATCCGATGGATGATTGTAAAAGTATGATTTTGCAATTTTGTTATCTGTGTTCCATCAAACTAATAACCAGTAACAAATCCCAATCAATAATTAACTGAATGAGCTCGTACAAGCCAGAAAATATTGAATCTAAATGGCAGAAATATTGGCAGGAAAATAAGACGTTCAAAACACCGGAAGATCACGACAAGCCCAAGTACTATGTGCTAGATATGTTTCCGTATCCCAGTGGATCGGGGCTGCACGTAGGTCATCCAGAGGGATATACCGCTACTGATATTCTGGCGCGCTATAAACGGATGAACGGCTTTAACGTGTTGCATCCTATTGGGTGGGATGCTTTTGGCCTGCCAGCGGAGCAGTATGCGGTAAAGACGGGTACGCATCCACGGGAAACGACCGAAAAAAATGTGAACCGTTTTCGTGAGCAACTGCAGGATCTGGGATTTAGTTATGATTGGGATCGCGAAGTGAACACCACCGATCCGGATTATTACAAGTGGACACAGTGGATTTTTCTGAAGCTCTATGAAAAAGGGTTGGCCTATGAAGATGATGTACCGGTAAATTGGTGTCCCGAGTTGGGAACGGTGTTGGCCAATGAAGAAGTAATCGATGGGAAGAGCGAAGTCGGTGGATTTCCCGTTGTGAAAAAGCCGATGCGTCAATGGGTATTGAAGATTACCGAATACGCTGATCGGTTGTTGAAAGGGTTGGATGACCTGGATTGGCCTGAATCTACCAAAAAGATGCAGCGCGACTGGATTGGAAAATCTATCGGTGCCAATATCGATTTTGAAGTGGCCGGTTATGATGAGGAAATCCGGGTATTTACCACGCGTCCCGATACGATTTTTGGAGCTACCTATATGGTACTGGCGCCCGAACATGATTTGGTTGATACGATTACAACCGATGATCAGAAAGAGGCGGTGGAAGCTTATAAGGAAGAAGCGGCCCGGAAGTCTGATTTAGAGCGCACCGAGCTCAGTGATGAAAAGACCGGCGTCTTTACCGGGGCAAATGCCATT
>JBEPWN010000509.1:0-2294 GCA_041642395.1 Marinilabilia sp.
AGCAAACCACCACCCGCCACGGTGAGGTTGGCAAAATGATTCGGATTGGGCACCTCCACCCCTTCTATCTGCCACAGCAAGCCATCCGGATTATTTCCCCTTACGGAGATGCCATTGCTGCTGACCGATGGTGCTGCCACCCCTGCAAAGGAAGTGACCAGACGGGCCGGATCATCCATACCACCTGCATAGCGCCGGGTTTCTTCTACTGTAAACTGACGGCTGCTCAGGGTGGTCATGGAATTGAGGGGCTGATCTTTTCTGACCTTCACCACCACGTCATCCAGTTCTGTCAGTTTGGGCTCCATCTTTATGGCCAGGCGAACCTGATTTCCGGAAGTTACCATCAATTCATTTACAATACTGGTTTCATAACCGATCACAGTGGCCCGGATATCGCAGCGGCCCACCGGTACATTTTCCAAAATAAAGTCCCCATCCAGTCCAGTGCTGGTTCCTATCAGCGGCTCTGATCCCACCACAATAATATTGGCAAACGGAAGTGGCTCGCGGGTCAGTTGATCATGAACAGTTCCGATGATGTTTTGTGTGATTGTTTGCGAAAAAAGTTTTCCACTTAAAACAATGATCATCACGCTTGTAAAAAATATGGTTTTCATCTGAATAAGATTTAAGATTAAAATACAATAGATTTTTAGATGTTACCCAAATTCCGCAGCACTAAATATAATTAGATGATAGTCAGGGTTTGACTTGAGAAAGCAAAGGTTCATCAACTCGCTGCATATCATTTAGTCAAGCCCTGACTTGCGGATTTTAGATGTTAAATAGATTGTTCATATTGGAAAAACAAACTCCTGTTGGTCATCACCAGATAAGCAGACAAAACCAGCAAAATACCAGTCTGTATTACTTTGCTCATGGGATGTGTGGCAAATATCTCGTTAAAAAAACCTGCCGAAATATGAAATATTATCGGTACAATAAGATTTCTGTTGGTTTTATAATAGAGCCAGTTCATGATAATTACAAAAGGTATCAGGCTCACCACAAAATTGATGGAATAAATTAATCCCGATTCCATAAGATTGCTGTGATAGTAGTCCTTGATAAAAGATAAAGGAAAGTGCCAGAAGCCCCAGAAAACACCAAACAGCAGGGAAGCATTAAACAAATTGAACCGTGTACGCAGACAATCGGTACCATATGAATGCCAGGCCAGTTCTTCGAAGAATGGTGCTGCCAGCAGCATAAACCACACAGGAAAAATGCCTGAGCTAAAAGTGTAAGAGCCTCTGAGCTGAAACTGATCATCGCTGTACCCGAAAAAGAGTGAAATGGCCTGGGCTGCAAGAATACTAACCAACATTAAAAACAAGGTGATAACCAGATAATGTGGTTTGATCCTTTTAAAATTAAAAACCCGACCGACCAAGTCATTTTTTAATGCCTCATTGGGCAAAATGAAACTAAGTGCAATAATGACCGGCGACAGTAATCCGGCAAAACTCAGAATGCCTGTGGCCCATTCCATTGATGATGTATGTGGTGTAAGGTGACTGATATAGCCACCCATAAACCACATTCCCCATGGTATGGAAATGGATAAAACATAAAAGGCCAGCGGACTTTTATAGGCCTTAATAATTCCTGTTGTTTGAATGGTTGTTTTCATACGTTTGAAGTTTTGAAATCATTTGTTAAAACATCACACCCAATTTACCAGGTGGAATGATGTATTTAATTCTTTAGCAAATGAAGCACAAAGCAACAGGCGAATCGACCGGGCGTATGATCCCGGACTTTTAATGGGTACAGACTTACAGGTCCGGACGGTCAATAAATTGATTTAACGAACATTAAGCCCACAGAAGAAAAACAGTATTTTATGAAGGTAAAACCTTAGCCAACAACATCCGGCTCCTTTATTTTAGACAGATATTGCGAGGGAGTCATTTCTTTTTGCTTTTTAAAGATGCTGTTGAAAGAAGATTTTGAGTTGAATCCCGCATCTAGAGCATGGGCCAGAATACTGAAATTGTTGTTTTGAGAAGCCCGGCATATGAATTCTTCAGTCCGGTATTTGTTAACGAAATCATGAAAATTTACCTGATCCATCTGGTTGATGATTTGGGACAACTGATTGGGTGACATGTTCAAACAGCCGGCCAGTTCACTCAGTGTCAGTTTGGGATTGAGAAAAGGTTTTTCCCTACTCATATAATCCACCAGCTTCTGATGCCCGGTCTGCAAAGAGTCGCCTTTCAGTCCCGATCTACTGTATTTTTCCAAAGGCACCCGGGACGACAATCTTACCTCCTGATCGTTGGGAT
>JBEPWN010000510.1:0-2292 GCA_041642395.1 Marinilabilia sp.
AAAGATATGATTACCGATGCATTTTTACAGGAATCACTTTTACGTCCTTATGATTATTCAGTGATTGCCACCATGAATTTGAACGGCGATTACATTTCAGATCAGTTGGCGGCAATGGTAGGAGGAATTGGAATTTCACCCGGTGCAAACATTAATTATAAAAACGGATATGCTATCTTTGAAGCCACTCACGGAACTGCACCTGCCATTGCCGGGACCGGTAAAGCCAATCCCAGCTCATTAATTCTGTCTGCCGTTATGATGCTGGAATATATGGGATGGAATAAAGCAGCCGAGCATGTATACGATGCTATGGAACATGTATTTGCCAAACGACAGGTAACTTCTGATTTATACGCACAAATGGAAGGGGCAACGCTCCTTTCGACCAACGAATTTGCCGACCGAATTATTGATAATATGCATTGATAATCAGAAATTAAAACAAAAACAAAAAAATATGGAATACATTAAGTACAGGTTTTTTCAAAAGGCCAGCAAATGCTCCAAAGAATATCAGAAGCTGAAAAAAGAGCATTCCGATAAGGTTGTTGCAAAAGTTAAACTGGGCCAGGTTCTTACGGGAATGAAAGGCATTCCGCTGTTGGTAACCGACACATCAAAACTTGATCCGGAAGAAGGTATCCGTTTCAAAGGATATTCAATACCTGAATTACAGGAAAAGCTTCCGCGTATAAATCCCGACGGAGAACCATTACCTGAAGGATTGTTTTATCTGATGCTGATTGGTGAAATACCTACCAAAGAGGATGTTTCAAATATTACAAAGGACTGGGCTACGCGCGCACACGTTCCGCAGCACGTTTTTGACGTTATCGATGCCATGCCCAAAAATTCGAAACCAATGACACAATTCAGCGCTGCGATTATTTCGATGGCGACTGAATCAGTTTTTCAAAAAGCTTATCGTGCCGGCGTTGGAAAAACATTCTTCTGGGATTCCACTTATGAAGATGTGATGAACCTGATTGCACGTTTGCCGCACCTGGCTGCGTACATTTACCGGAAAAATTTTCATAATGATGAACACATCGAACCCAATCCTCGCTTGGACTGGGCCGGGAACCTGGCACATATGATGGGGTTCGATTCAGAAGATATTCGACGCTTATTCCGCATGTACATGTTGATTCATGCCGATCATGAAGGAGGAAATGTTTCAGCTCACACCGCTCATTTGGTAGGTTCGGCATTAAGCAACGCGTATTATGCATACGGTGCTGCCATGACCGGATTGGCAGGCCCGCTGCACGGTTTCGCGAACCAGGATGTTATTCACTGGATGTTTGAAATGATTGAACACCTGGACACTGATGCACCTACAGATAAACAGGTGGCGGATTACGTCAAACATACACTGAAAGAAGGTCGTGTAATTCCTGGTTATGGTCACGCTGTGTTGCGTAAAACCGACCCGCGTTTTACTGCACAACAACAATTTGCTGAAAAATACATCAAAGACGACAAACTGGTGAACCTGGTAAATCAGTTGTACCGTATTGTTCCTCCAATCCTCTCGGATGTTGCCAAAATTAAAAATCCGTGGCCTAATGTCGATGCTTTCAGCGGTTCATTGCTGTACCACTACGGAATTAAAGAATACACCTTCTATACCGTAATGTTCGGCGTATCAAGAGCCTTAGGTGTGCTGGCTTCCCTGGTTAACGACCGGATTTATGGTATGCCGATTGAACGACCAACTTCACATCCGTTAGAATGGTATCGGAATAAAGCATATGGCAAAGAAGAAGATAGTGGATGTTAAGCATCCAATTCATAAATAACAAGGAAAGCCGGTTTATCCGGCTTTTTTTATTTACATATTCAGTTGATGGTTATAATCCGGGTCCGTTCACGTGTGCCTTCTATATATTTCACTTCAATTTTAAAATTTCCCTCTCCAAAAATGATTTCCAGATTAGCCAATTCATCTTCATTTACTACTGTGAATATTTGAGTATGGTTCGCATTATTATAGTTGGTAATTTCCCAATTAATTTGATCCGCACGATATCCCCAGGCGCTAAAGCTTTCTATATTACCTTCAATTACTGTTAATTTGATTCTAAGCGGAATCCCCGGTACAGTCCTGGCGGCCATAGAATAAGAAGATTTTATCCCGCTGTCAAAAGTTGAATTATTTTCATTTAGGATATTCAGGCCTTTTGATGTTTGTTCCGGATAATCTATCAGGTTCTCTGGCGTATAAGTTGTTTTATTGATAAACTGATCGAAATATTTCCCGAAATCCCCTACCTGAATTGCAGCTCC
>JBEPWN010000511.1:0-2284 GCA_041642395.1 Marinilabilia sp.
CGTGCGAAAGGGATCACATGAGAAGAGTATAACAGGCAATACAAAAAAGACGACAATATTCTTCATGCTACCTTTGAATCAAAAGAATTCCAACAATAAGCATAAGAATTCCGGCTACCCGATGTAGGGAAATAGGATGCATGGCCACATTAAAAAAACCATAGTGATCGATTACCGAAGCAACAATGAGCTGACCTCCTATGGATGCGGCCAACATCGTTGTGACGCCAATTCTTGGAATAAGCAAAACAACGGAAGTAACAAACATGGCACCAATGGCCCCTCCCAAAAACAGATACCAAGGAATGCTTTTTATTTCAGCGAAAGACGGAATATTCGTACGCAGAATAACATTTAGAAGTATCAGAACAATGGTTCCTACCAGAAAATTAGTGAGAGAAGCCTGCAATGGATGTTTAAGAAATGAAGATAAATGAGCGTTGAGACTTCCCTGAACAGACAGAAAACCACCTATTAATAAAGCAGCTATAATAAAAACATATTTGGTCATGCGCGAAGATTATTAAATGAAAGCGCAAGTTACAACCATGGTTGCAGTCCCACAAAAATATTAACGTTTAAGAAAAACAGACATCCGATTGTCGAAATTCAGGTAATATTCACCTGTGCCCAATCCATCCACACTTACTGTGTCACCGTAGCCCTTAAAGACAATTCTTCCCGAAATATCATAAATCTCATATAAAGTAGGCTCAGAAAATACGAGTTTATCATCCACCTTTTGAGATGCCAGCACTACTTCTGATTTTTCTTCAATCACCGTAACTTCCGGAGATAATTTCCGTGCCCGGGTATCATCAGTCTGACGTATCCGGAATCTGTTTTCACCGGAATGTAATTTTACAGGCATTTCATAATGATGCGTTCCCGGCACACCTTCGCCTATAATTTCGCCAACCTGAACCCATTTATTCCAACGGTATTGTTCCACTATAAAAGGCAATGATCCGGCTTCACTGGTGGTTTCCCATTTCAAACGGTCATCCTCGAAAGCAATGTATTTTGATTTAAATGAAGCTTTGGGCGAAATGACTTCCGGATTGATGACAACAGGTTTACATCCCTCCTTAAAGCGTATCGTAATATGCACCTTTTCGCCAATTTCAAAGCGATAGGCGGAGAAATCCACTTCAAAAGCACTGGAATTGATCTCATCCGTAGTTGTCATTCCATTTACCATCACCTCATAAACACAAAACCCTACACCCGATTGAGCATAAGGATTCTGCACATACAAATTTTCCCCCTGATAGGTGCCGTTCATTTCTATTTCACCGGCAAAAGCTACCATTGGGATGAAGCAGAAAATAAGAATCCCCGATAATCTCATGAAAATGGATATGTTAACAATAATTAATTGTCAGAACAATGCAATTTAGGAATAATCACCTTGTTGTCCAAAATTGATTGCCAGGAAATGAAAATTTTTACGTTGTTGCTTTATTATCTTTGACCAATGGCTTATTTCTCTAAACGGACTCATGCCAGTCGCCAAATTTCTTTATCAGGTTGACCAGTTCTCCCACCGCATTTTCTTCAGGAATATTTTTTCTGATCAATTCACGCTTCCTGTACAAGGATATTCTACCCAGGCCTGCACCCACATAACCATAATCAGCATCGGCCATTTCTCCTATTCCATTAACAATGCAACCCATCACTGCTATTTTCAACCCTTTGAGATGATATGTTTTTTTTCTGACCTCATCCGTTGTTTTTTGCAAATCGAAAAGAGTGCGACCACAACCGGGGCAGGAAATATATTCGGTTTTGGAAAACCGGACACGTGATGCCTGTAAAATTCCAAAGGAAGTAGAAATGGAAAACGCAGAATTTTGACCAGAGCCCGACAAGCATATTCCGTCACCATATCCGTCCAGAAAGAGAAGACCGGTATCAGCGGCCGCCTTCAACTGAAAATCTTCCTGATGAAGGTCATTATAATGACGCTGAATAATAACAGGATGCTCCAGTGAGTGTTTTTGCATACACATAAAAAATGCACGCTGCTCTGCGGTTGAATTCATATTTTCCGATCCAAGCAAAAGCACCACATTCTCTTTTTTCCGAAGTAAGGATATGACCTGGCCTGTAAGTAGCGGATAGGTAATCGCCACGACAGCAGTTCCTGAGTATGAAGCCCAGCTTTGATTGACATCAAACAGAGGAAGAACACCAGCAGGCACATCATCCTTTATCTGCGTATAAGGAACAACTTTTATAATACCTTTCCACGACGAAGGCAAGTGATTCCATTGCTCAA
>JBEPWN010000512.1:0-2277 GCA_041642395.1 Marinilabilia sp.
GAAATCTCGTTAACAATATCAGCCTTTGTCATCTCTTTATAAAATTATTTAATTATCAACTAATTACACTTCAAATTTGAATTTCAGAATGCAAATATAAAGGAATTCTATAAGAAAAAAAACAAAACCCCTATTTTTGCATAAAATTTTAATAATGACCGATTTCACTTTATTGATCAGAGAATGGTATTTGCGCAATGGACGCAACCTTCCATGGCGCCAAACCAATGACTCCTACAAAATATGGATTTCAGAAATAATTCTTCAACAAACCCAGGTAAAACAAGGCATAAAATATTATTCAAGCTTTTTGAAAGCATTTCCCGATGTTCGAACTCTGGCAAGAGCTTCTGAAACTCAGGTAATGCAACAATGGGAAGGCTTAGGATATTATTCGCGTGCACGCAATCTGCATGAAGCAGCAAAAACCATTGTGAATGAACATAATGGTTCGTTGCCACAAACATACGAAAAAATCAAGACTTTAAAAGGAATTGGACAATATACAGCCTCAGCAATTGCATCTTTTGCATTTGCATTGCCTCATGCAGTGGTAGATGGCAACGTCTACAGGCTGCTTTCAAGAATCTTTGCGGCCGATTTTGAGATTGACTCAAATGAGGGAAAAAAATTCTTTGAAAAAAAGGCAGCCGAGCTTCTTGATCTTAATGATCCGGCGACCCACAATCACGCCATTATGGAATTAGGCGCCCTTATATGTAAACCGACTTCACCATTTTGCACAAAATGTCCGGTAGCAAAGCACTGTAAAGCTTATGCGGAAAGCACACAGCTAAGATATCCGGTGAAAAAGAAAAAAACAGCACGAAAGAAAAGATATCTGAATTTCTTTATTGTTCGCCATCAGGATCATATTATTGTGCAAAAAAGAATAGAAAAAGACATTTGGCAGGGATTATATCAATTCCCACTGATTGAAACCACATCAAGTGCTTCCTCAAAAGAAATTTCCAGGAAATTAAGACAAATGACCGGTGCGGATGCAAAAATAATCTGCAGAACAGAAAAAAAACACATGCTTACGCATCAGGTGATATATGCAAGTTTTTACAACATCGATTGGCCGGAAGATTCGATACTTCCTGACAGGTTTAATAATATCAAAAATAAAATACTTCCCTTTCATAAAGCCCTACCACTCCCATTTCCCAGGCTTATCAGGGAAAACATTGAAAATTTATTATAAAAAAATGAAGGTATATTATGAGCCGAAGCCAAAAGTTTAGTACTTTAGCTGATTAGAATTCCCAAAAACCCTTTAGATATGATAAACAAAGTAATTTTAGTCGGCAACGTAGGTAAAGACCCTGACGTCAGGTATTTCGATAATAATGAAGGTGTAGCCAACTTTACGCTCGCCACTACAGAAAGAGGTTTTACTACCCGCGACGGGAAGGAGATTCCTGAACGTACCGAGTGGCATAACATCACTGCCTGGCGTGGTCTGGCAAAAGTCGTTGAATCATATGTCCGCAAAGGCATGCAACTTTACATCGAAGGCAAATTGCGTACCCGCTCATATGAACAGGATGGTGTTACCAAATACACAACAGAAATCATCGCGGACACATTAAAGATGTTGGGCAGGAAATCAGATAATCAGTCCATGATCGATAGCTCTTCAGCCAATCAGAGCGGTGGTTCAAGTCTCCCCAACAGCCAAAAAGTTCAGACTGCTCCATCGAGTAGCAACAATAAGACAACTCAACCTCAAAGCCAACCGGCAGGAAACGAAGGTTTCAGCACCAGCGACAATGAAGGCGAGCAACAAGAAGACGATTTGCCTTTTTAACAGAAAAAAATAAAATTGTCAATCTTTGGAAACAGACTTATTACTGTCACACTTATTATTGGTGGCACCGAATATTTCATTTTACCCTATTACGACGGGCATTATAATTGCAATAACAGCAACCATTCTGCTACTGCTGGGGTCGGCAATGGTATCCGGTTCAGAGGTGGCTTATTTCTCACTCAGCCCTGATGATATAGACCTCCTGAAAGTTGACCATTCGCGAAAAAGCCAGCAAACTCTCAGCCATCTTGAAAAACCAGAGCTTCTACTGGCTACGATACTCATTGTCAATAACTTCATCAATGTGGGCATCGTTATTATGTCCGCATATATATCAACCCAACTGATTTCATTTGGCGAAAACGCTACTCTGAAATTTGTATTTGATGTTATTGTCATTACCACAATTATTCTGTTTTTTGGGGAAATTATGCCCAAAGTTTTTGCCGGGCAGTCCCCGC
>JBEPWN010000513.1:0-2276 GCA_041642395.1 Marinilabilia sp.
CAGAAACGCCCTGGCACCTGAGCCGGTTTTATCCTCAGTATAAGATGACCGATCGCGAACCGACACAGGAATCGATATTAATCGAAACTAAAAAAATGGGCGAATCGATTGGTTTAAATTACATTTACGTTGGTAATGTCAGAGCCCGGAACAGTACCTACTGTAAAGAATGCGGTAGAGAGTTGATCTCGCGAAGCGGATATGTTACCAGGGTCACCGGTCTGGATTCGGCGGGACGATGCGAGAATTGCCAAACGCCACTTGACGGTGTGGGTTTATTGCAACAACAGCAGTAACAATAGCGGGATTGTTAAATTTCTCCTCAATTATGACTGAGTAACCTGATCGCTGTCTGGATAATTCAGATTCTCATTGTTATGAGTTTTTCGTTTTTGCTGTTCTCTACTGAATTCCTCATTTTCGGTACGATTTTTTGGGGGTGGTACACCGATTTCTTGCTTAACTATTATTGGTTTATGCCGAAATTCCTTAAACCCTTCACTTGTTCTGGCATTTAGGGAAACTTCTCCTTAGTAATTTCACTTATTTTCAGGATTGCCACATCAAAAATATGAAAATTTTGGTCGCGATTGGCGAATTTAATGATTAATTTGCAATTATTAAAAAATTGTGTAAAATATAAATATCAATAGATTAAAATAAGATTATATATTGAGTGTGGCAGTTAAGGATTATGTTAAGTGGGAGGATTAATCATGACCGTTTTTCTGGCAAAATGTCCCCAATGTGGCGTTGACTTGAGCGTAGATGGTGAGAAAGAAAATAAAATTTGTAATAATTGTGGAAGAAGAATTGTTGTTCCTGAGGAGAAAAGAACTGAAAATGAAGATTTAATTAGGATTTGGATGAAAATGGGTCTATCTGCGTCCAAAGCCGGGAACCAGCAAGCTGCTTATGAATTCTTTGGCAAAGTTGTGGAGGTGGATCATGATAATTGGATGGCCATATTCTTGAAAGGCAGGTCTGCTGCTGCCCTATCGACAATTGCAAATCCGAAAATTAATCAACTGATCCAGGCTATTGATGAAGCTGATCGAAACTTAACTAAGCAGAAAACGAATGAGCTAGACTTAATCACCGCAAGAAACTTATTTGCTGCAACCCTTACGCAAGTGATTGATGCTTTTTCAATCCTTTATAACAAACGATTTGAAAGGGCCGGCACCTTATTTTTAGATTTGCATTGGAATTTATTATGGGAGACAAGGCTCTGGCATGAAAATGCGATCGAGTATTACCAGTTTGCGATTGGTTTAATCGAGCGTTTTCAGGATGAAAAGTCGATACAAAACTGTGTTGAACTTAAGAAAAAAATTGCTTCCAAATGTGTCTCAATTTGTGATTTCCAATTGTATTACAGGGACTTTGATAAAACACAATTTGAATCATTTGGGTATCGTGTAAAAGAAAAGCAGCATTACATCGATCTTTATGATCAAATGATCACTGATATCAGAGTGTATGAACCCGATTTTGGCGTTAATGAAAATTATTATATTGATCGCCTGGATCCACCGCCAGCTAATTTCGCTCCTGGTTATATGGAATCACGCACCAAGGTATTACAGAAGCTTGAGAAACACGTTGACCAGCAGAGAAATGGACAGGCAGCAAAATTGCGGGAGCAACCTTATTTATATGAACAATCCGATGAAGAACGATTGTTTTTAATCAGAAAAAATATTCATGAAAAGATCAAAGCATCCAACGTTGATTATTCCGTTTTTCAAGAGGTTTAAACTTTTGTAAAGCGGCCAGCCATATCATCCTCAGTGAATTCTTCTTAATCATTTCAAACCACACGGCTGAGAGTGAAGAATTGGTTTAAAAATTTAAATTTGAAGAATACGGCGCTACTATTTCATACAAAGGTTCATTGTATGATTTCAAAAACCTGCGCAGTATGTTCATCCAGCGTGCCAGAGGATATTGGGGATACATCGAAAGAGAAAGTCGGTGTAATTCTCGTGGGACATGGTCAACCTGATGATCGGGATTAGTAATGGCCGAAGGAAACCTCCCAGGAATTTGGATTCTGCCAGGAGGTACTTAAAGACTTTGAGCTGGCGGGTTACCGATCAGAAAACTTGAGCTCAGTACGGATTGCTGTTAAGGAACCCAAGCCAGCACCAAAAGTTGAGGAATTGATAAACAATGGTGTGGGAAAAATTAAAATTTTGTGCAGCAGAAATTAACGCAGATTCAATCCGCAGTCAAAGCGACATTCTGGAGATCATCCACGAAGCAGTAAACCT
>JBEPWN010000514.1:0-2271 GCA_041642395.1 Marinilabilia sp.
CATACTCCCATACCCGTTTGTTGGTTGTAAATACGGTGCCTGTATAATAATCCCTGCCCTGATCACGTATGGTTGTGGATACGGCGCGCTGAAGACTAAAGGCAGGCAAAGCAGGGATTTCGGGAGGCAAATAATCGTTGGAAGTACCGTCACTGCGGATTGCGGCAATGGGAAGGATTAAATCGCCGAGGGTGTTTTTCTTTTTCAATCCGCCACATTTACCCAAAAAGAGAACCGCATGGGGATCAACCGCACTTAAAAGGTCCATTACGGTTGCTGCATTGGGACTGCCCATCCCAAAATTGATGATGGTTATGCCATCTGCACTGCAATTTGGCATATTATGTTCTTCTCCTACAATTGGGGTGTTGTGCCATTTTGAAAAAAGTTCGACGTAGTGATTAAAATTGGTCAGTAAAATGTGTTTGGTGAATTCTCTTAAAGGACGTCCTGTATATCGGGGCAGCCAGTTGTCGACTATTTCTTTTTTGGTTTTCATTTTTAACTGTTTTTCTGCGAATATAGTTTAATAAGATGTATAGCATTATTCAAATGTATTAATTTTACGCCATGAATATATTGAATTTGCCAAAATTTGCTTTTCGCTTTAAGGATGAAACCGGCAAAAAGTTTATTTTCGATGAGGTACGTAGGAAATACGTTGTATTGACTCCCGAGGAGTGGGTGCGGCAAAATTTTTTGCGCTATATGTCGGATCATTTGGGTTATCCCCTTTCACTTACCGGGGTCGAAAGGATGCTGAAAGTAAATGGACTGTCACAAAGGTGCGACATTGTATTGTACAACCGGGCAGGCTTTCCTGTGCTGATTGTTGAATGTAAAGCCCCATCAGTTGAATTAGGTCAGCCGGCACTTGAACAGGCAGCCCGTTACAATACTGCGCTCAAAGTGCCTTATCTGGTATTAACCAATGGATTGAAGCATTATTGTGTGTATACCAATTCCCAAACAGGTGCTTTTTTGGTAAAAGATGATTTTCCCTCTTTTGAAATGCTGCAGGAGAAAGAGGGGTAGTCTGATCCTCCCATCACACGAAAAGCCACATACCGATGACACAATTGAAGCGTCCCCGTTCCTGACATCCATCCGGCAACAAGGTCCCGGGCAACAAAATAATTTAGTAAATGTCACACTGGATCAAGGAACCCATTTTTTTGAGATCTTTTGATAAATCAATTCATCTTTGTATCCGGCAGGTGTTTTTAACCATTCTTTTTTTCTTCCGGCGAAATCAAACCCCAGACCTTCGAATAATTTAATGCTGGCTGTATTATCTTCTGCGATATTACAGTATAGCTGATGAATTCCCAGATTCTTGAAGGCATATTCAGAGAACAGGGCAACGGCTTCTCTGGCATGACCTTTACCTCGTTCGGGTGTGTAAATCATGACTCCAATACCGCCTCTGCTGTGGTAGGGATCAAAATCAAAAAGATCGATCATGCCGATGCTCTTCTGCTGATTATTTTTGATGATATCGATCATCAGACGCAGTTGTTTGGTCTGGTAAATATCAAGGGAAATTTGATCTATGTAGGCAATGATCTGGTGTCGGCTGAATGGAGTAAGGGTATTACTTACCTGCCACAGTTCCATCTGGTTTTCCCATTTGTAAAGAAGTTCTGCATCAGCAGGTTCAAGTGCGCGTAAAATTATTTTATCGTTTTGGATCATGTCCCGATTCTTTTGTTAATAATATAGTTAAAAAAACCGGATTTTGGATTTATTCTTTTGGTTCAATAACCCTGAGTGTGATGGCAGGTAAATAAATAGCTCTGTTTTTAGACCTGTAATCGTCTTTCTCTTTTAAGTCAAACGATTGTGTATGGGTTTGATAACCTTCAGATTCGATGTTGATTGCATACTCACTTGCTGCCGGAACAATAGCAATAAACTTCCCGGTATGAGGATGAGCTCGGTATACGCCTGCTTCTTCATTGGTTGATTTGTTTATTACCCTGATTATGGCATCTTCGGCCGGCTGATTTTCGCTGTTAAAAACATGAGAAGAGACAACTGCCATTGATTGTTGGTGGCGTGTGGGAAAATGTCGAACAAAAAGATCTGATTGTCCCATGCTTGCGTCTCTTCTGGATGAGAAATAGACTCTTTGTCCGTTGGGCGTGGGAAGATAAAAAACGTCATCATTGGGAGTATTTACCGGGTAACCAACATTTTCTGCTTTTGTCCATTCACCTGATTCGGTTCTTTTACTTGAGAAGACATCATATCCACCCATTGAATTATGTC
>JBEPWN010000515.1:0-2261 GCA_041642395.1 Marinilabilia sp.
CTACCAACCTCTTCCTCGTAGCGCGAAGTGTCTGTCATTGCGAGGGCTATGCCCGAAGCAATCTCTAAGGATATACACGCTATTTTAAACTACAGCATCAAGCTTTTGTAATTGCCTGGTAAAGAGTTGTTTATTCATGAGAATTACACGCAACTCTCGTTGAATGGAAACTTTGTGTCATAACACCTCTGCGTTTAGGCTTTTTATAACGATCTATTGTTAAAAGTAATCGTTGTAGAAATTCCTTAAAGAAGTGCGGAAGGCTGCATAAATATAATTCCCGTTGACTGTTTCCAATTCATTGGACATCCTTCTGTGTCGTGCTCCCAAAGTAAGATTCATGTTGTTTCGCGGGTTTATCAGGAAAATAATATTTAACTCTGTTTGACTGAGATTTGATTTAAGACCCTGTCCGATATGATGATCGTAATCTCCCGGACGTGACTCATTGGGTTTATGAATATTTCCACCATAACTGATGTTCTCTTCGGCATCAAGTCCTTTGGTGGCAATTTGGGTTTTGAATTCAAAATTCCAGCGATTGATCCTGTATCGTAAAAAAGAAATGCTCTCACGAAAATTAGCCCCCAAAGGGTGAGCCAGTTCCTGGTTAAAATGACCATAATTGGTGACAGAGTTGTAATGAGAATAGGTATATGGGCGAACCAGACTGTATTCGGACTGAATGTCAAGATTTTGGATGTTAAACAGATTGAAAATTTCCACCCCTGCCATAAAACCTTGTTTGTTGGCCCACCATTTTTTACCGGAGAATACTTCATCAAACTTAAATTCTCCCAGCACAAACTGGCCATAGATGGCTGCATCGCGCCATAGTATGTATTTTAAATTGAGCCCCATGGTCATGTTGTCGGGTGAGCCCAGATTGTATTCCACCGGACGAAAAACAACCAAAGGCATCAGATAGTTAACATCAATCCCACGATTGCCCACTGTGTCTTCAGCAGCCCATATTACACTTTCGAACAGCCCCAGGCTGAAACGTTCACCAATATTCCAGTTCAGATAGTGGAAAGCTCCGTATTTTGTTGGGTAACGGGTGTCACCAAGTGTGATGTCGCGGTCAAAATGCTTAAACTCACTGATCATCATCATATATTTGGCCTTCATAAATGTGGCCGTCATTTTCAGATAGGGGTAACTATAGGTATTGTCTGAAAGGAAAAGGGAACGATGGCCGTCGCCGATGAAATTTTTTCCGAATCCAACCTGGAAATTGAACCATGGTCCGGCATTGTAGCTGATATAACCGTTTGATTGGGCAAAATCATGCCCATTCTCTCCAAAGGCTTTGCGCTTACCCTGTCCGGGAACAATCTCACGCTCGTTGGCAAATTTATCGATATATCCGGGGAAAGTTGCTTGATTCTCAAGTATGTCAACATAAAATCCCACATTATCCCCAAGATTTCCCTCTACCATGGCTCCCCGGGTGTTGACAAGCCAGTTATCACCGGTTTGTCCGTCATTTCCAATTTCAAAATTGAACAAGGGGTTGATCCTGACGGATGAATTTTCATTTTCCCATTTAAACAAATCATCAGAAAAAAAACGGCCAAAAATATTCTGATGTTGTGGCGCAGGAATCCCCCTTTGTACCAGTGAATCGATATTGTAATATGCCGCTACTTCATCCAGCCTGAGTGGCCCCACGGAGTTATGAAGATTTTGTCCGCTACGGTGCATCACCCGGTCTATGGGCGACATGGCATTGTGATTCCAGCTGTTGTAGATCTGGGCATCGATAAAAGATGCCTGAAATATTACAATCAAAATTAATATGTATCTACAGCATAATCTCATATATAGACCTGAATTTGTTATGATTGCATCAGAGTTTTTGTATTGAATTTATTCATTATATATTATAGCTTCTGGCACATTGATAATTTGCACATTGATAATTGCTCATTGCTATTGTTCATTGCTAATTGATTATTGTTTATTGATAATTGCTAACTGATAATTGTTTATTGATAATTGCTAACTGATAATTGTTCATTGATAATTGCTCATTGATTGTCATTGCTCCTCATAATATCCATGCCCATATCCGTATCCATAACCATATCCGTAACCATAGCCGTAACCATATCCGTATTTAAGTCCTTTTTTCCCTCTTTTTACTTGCAAATCGTTAAAAAGGACACCTACATTTTTAACCCCTTCAGCACCAAGGTGACTCAGAGTCTGAGCAAAAGCTTCCCGTATGGTGAAATTTTGTCGGGCCAGAAAAATCA
>JBEPWN010000516.1:0-2261 GCA_041642395.1 Marinilabilia sp.
TTCAAATATTTCGGCTGGACAGACTTTTTGAACCTTTCAAGCGATATCCTGTTAACTCTGAGTTACTTATTTACTTTCTTCAAAGCACATTAATAAATCTTTACACTATTGGCGAACAAATCTTTACCTGGTTTTCCAACCAGATCAACAACAATCCATCCTTTGACCCTAAAATTTCCGAAGTTTTTTGGGGTTCAGCTTTATGGTCAGTATCTTTTTCTTCTGGCTGGTTATTCCGCCAGAAAAAACACGCCTTCATTGCGAGTATGCCGATTATGGTTTTATTAATTGGCATTCTTAGTTATACACGCCAAAATACAACAGTTCTAGCAATCGCTCTTTTTGCTTTGTTGATGATGATTGTGGTACTTGAGCATCTCCGCCATGAAAACAATTGGGATCTACAAAAAGTGGATTATTCCGAGGCATTACGTTTGGATATTACCTTTTTGGCTATCCCAATAATTTTTATTATCCTTTTAGCGGCTATTGTCTTACCAAATATCTCATTTGATGCAATTAAGGACTTTTACGACCAAATTTTCTTATTAGAAGATCATAGCCAACTGGATTTAGAAAGATCTCTCGGTTTACAAAAAACCCCTCAAATGCAACCAAATCAAGAAACTTCAGGTGTGCTTCCCAGAGAATTATTAATAGGCTCGGGACCTGAACTCTCAGAAAACCTTGTGATGGAAATTGACACTGGTGAAATGTTCCTTCCTCCGGGAATTGATATAGACAGCACCATACCAAAATATTATTGGTTTGGGCGTTCATACGATATTTACACAGGAACAGGTTGGCTAACCAGTGGAATAAGCCAAAGAAATTATTCAAAAAATGAGATCATTGCACCTGCAAATTTGGAAAATTCGCGCCTCCTAAAATTAAAAGTACGGAAAACAAGGTCAGCACAAGATACACTTTATGCCTCTGGTGTGCCTCAATCCGTCGATCATAAAGTCACAACCGCTTGGCGAGAAGCCACAAACGAATATTATTCAGCCCAAATTGATGCTCTGACATACCAGGTTACCTCTCCAATTATGGACGTTCCTGAAGAAGAATTGCGTCGATCAACAGAACCAATCCCGGAAGAGATTTTAAACACATACCTCCAAATCCCAGAAGAAACGCCAGTTCGAGTCCAGGACCTTGCGGTGGGTTTAACGGAAGATCTCCACAATTCATATGATAAAGCCAAGGCGATCGAAGCCTATTTGCGTCAATTCGATTACAACCTGGATGTCCCGAAACCTGACCCAAATCAGGATGTTGTGGACTTTTTCCTGTTTGATTTACAAAAAGGATATTGTGATTACTTTGCAAGTGCAATGGTTATTTTATCCCGCAGCATTGATATCCCCGCTCGATTAGCAGTTGGTTATACGAGGGGAAATTATGATTTTTCAAGACATGTTTTTGTGGTCTCAGAAGCTAATGCCCATGCTTGGCCAGAGATTTATATCGCCCCTTATGGTTGGGTTCCTTTTGAGCCAACGACCAGCGAAATACCTTTTTACTGGGATGCACAAAAAGAAATGCCAGGAATAATAGAAAATGGTCAATCCGATTTTGGTGGGCAAATAAATATCTTCTGGTTAAACTTGTTAATCCTGGTTGGGATTCTGTCAATAATAATCATGCTAGGTTTCCTCTGGTATAAATTTACGTCAATGAAGACTAAACGAACCCCTGCGAACCAGGAAATTGAGACCATTTATAAAAGAATGAAAAGGCTGCTATCTAATAATTTAGTCTCATCACATCCGTCCAGAACCCCCTACGAATTTCAAAAAGATGTCGTTAATTATGTAGATAAGCAAAAATCATCTAATTTAAAAACACGTTTAATGAACCCAATGACAAACAAAATTAAATCTATTACGGAGCTTTATACACAAGGCATTTATTCAACACTACCAATATCAACCAATGATGTGAAAATCGCAAGGAAATATTTGTTTGAACTGTTTATTGAAACAATTATGCTGAATTTCTTTCTAATTTTTTCAAGGTCAAAATCATAAAGATTCAAACAAGTATGATTCTATATTGTGGATTTATAACTTAGTAAAAAGTTAACAAAAAAGGTGATGGAAATTAAGTAAGTTATAATCAAAACATTATCAACTAATATCAGGAGAAATTATTATGACAAAAATCATTGCTGATACCACATGTGGACTGCCTTTAGAAGAGCTGACTGCATTAGGAATAGATGTCATTCCTCAGATCATTATTTTCGATGAAAAACC
>JBEPWN010000517.1:0-2253 GCA_041642395.1 Marinilabilia sp.
AAAATAAATGGCCATGTGGTCCAACTGTCCATACATTTTTGTCGTCAACAAAAGGAACAGTTCTTGAACCAGGATAGGGAATATCCCCTTTTGCCTCATATTTATAATTCCATTTTTCGTTTCCTGTTTCCAACTCAAAACAACGCAGAATATCAGATTCTTCTTTTTCGCGATCAAGAATATAAACTTCATCGTCAAATATACTTGCACCACCGTAACCTGGTCCCAGTTTTATTTCCCATAATTTTTCCGGCCCCTGTTCTGGCCACTCGGTTAAAATTTTACCCCCTGCAATGGTATTGTTACGGTTTGGTCCTAAATACTGATTCCAGTTTTCAGTATTATTGCATCCGAAAAATAATGTAGCAGTAAAAACAAAAAGCAGAAATTTAATTTTCATAACCTTGATTTTGATTGGTTTTTCGCAAAAATAGAAATATTCCATTGCAAAGCCGGATATTAAAATTTTCTATTGAATATTTTTAGGTAATAATTCATTAGTATCCAGTAAAATTAAAGCCATTGTTGTACAAATCACTTTTCACTCTTTTCAACTCAATTCAGGGTGCTGAAATATCGTAGGCAATATTAGATAAACAATTCCTTCGCAAACATGGTAACAATGCCTATTATGGACAATAAATTGCCCTGACCAGCATAATCTTCATAGCCGTCATCCGTATCAAATACCCATCTTTGGCTAAGTTGTCCATTTCTCCAGTCCCAGGCAGCCAAAACACTTCGCCCATTGTAGCCTCGGCACATAACAACACTTGGATGTTTACCGTCCAGATAGGCATTGCTAGCCAACTGTTGAAAGTGGGCCAAAACCTGCCGAAAGGAATTTGTATCTTTACAGATTGAGGCTGAAAACACAGTAAGAATGTCGCAAAAGATAAGATAAACAGTCAGAAAATATATGAGTTATTTAAGAGCTTTCTACTCGTTGATATGCAGTGTCGCATTTATGAATATTTCGGCACAACCTGGACTGCATCCTGACAAAGGAGTAGCCATGATATGGTATGGTGATCAGGCCAATATAAACGACCGTGACGGAATTGTAACCGTCGGTCAGATTTTTTACATGTGGCGATGGATTGAACCTGCCGAGGGTGATTACCAGTTTGAAGACCTGGAGAGGCAGCTAAAAGAGCTGAGCAGAAAAGGAATGAAGGCCACCATTCAAATCAATGGAAATGTCCATCCTGATTACATCTATAAATCGGTGCCTTGTTTAAAAGGAATTGAAATTAGAGGAACAAGAGATCATACAACAGGATGGGGAGCACCGATGTACTGGAATGAAATATACAAAAAAAAATATTCGGCCATGATTTTTGCATTGGCTGATTACCTGAGAAAATCGGAGTATAAGGATGTGGTTCTGGCCATCCGTCAAAGCTACAATGCCGTGGGAACCGAACACCATAATATTCCTGAAGAATACAGGGATAAGTGTGATGCATGGCATCGCGAAGAAGGTGTTGAATTGGGCGGCCTATGGCCATGGACAAATGAAATAGGGGAAGATTATAAGCGCTGGGCCATCGATATGTTCGTTGAAGCATTTAATGCTCCTGAAGATTTCAACATATTCATCAGGGCCAGCGCAGTCGCTGATGGTTTGCTGAACGAAAGGCAAATGAAGCTGGTTGAGAATGGCGATTTATGGTTGTTCCATACCTCCACTGAACCTCAGCCCCGGGCTGTTGGGAAAGACGACCAGTATAAAGTTTTTGCTAATTATTGCAAAACAGGAAAAACCTATGGTTTCATGGAGTCATGGAGCAAAGCCCAAACTTACACCGAAAAATGGGACTGGGACAAAACTGCAAAGCCAATTACAAAAGAGCAGTGGAATTACTGGACACTTTTATGCGATCTTCATTGCGGAGCCACATTTCCAGCAATGCGACCAGAGGATATCGATATAGCAGATTTTAGGGAAGATTATGAACTTACCGCAAAATACGCAGGATATACAATGGAACCGGCAAAATCGCCGGGAGCCTGGATCGCATTCCGCGAGGGCGACTGGCTGGTGGGCGATTATACATTTTTAATGAAACGTACCGAAAAAGACAACAGTGAACCTTTATATAATGTTGATGATTCAAAATATGGACTCTGGGCACGAAAGTTAAAAGGCGGAAAACCAATGGAGCTATCTGTTCAGGATGATTTTCTGCAATCATTATCAGAAAGCGTCACCGTTAAGTTGTGGTATAAAGACGAATTTGAAAATAAAAT
>JBEPWN010000518.1:0-2242 GCA_041642395.1 Marinilabilia sp.
CATCGATCATTGCTCATTGTTAATTGATCATCGGTAATTGATCATTGTTAATTGCTCATTGTTAATTGCTCATTGTTAATTGCTCACTACTCTTCAACGCCAAATTTGAAAACCGTTGTGTGCCGGAAAGGCTTTTCAGGGGTTACAATGCATGACGGAAAGGCCGGGTGGTTGGGGGAGTCAGGAAAATACTGGGTTTCAAAACACATACCTGCAAAGGGAGTGAATTTTCTCTGCGAGTTTCCAAAACGACCATCAAGGTGAGCTCCCGAATAAAACTGCATGCCCGGCATGGTGGTATATATTTCCATCAAACGACCAGATGATTCATCTTTGGCAATTGCTGCTCTTCTCAGATCTCCTTCGTCTCCTTTTATCACCAGGTTATGGTCATATGCATCGGCTGGAAGATGCTCGAAACGTTCATCCACTTTATGAAATTCATTAAAGTCGAAGGGAGTTTCTTTTGTAGGTACAATATCACCTGTGGGGATGTCATTGTCTTTTGGGGTGTATTCATCGGCAAATATCATCACCTCGTGCGAAAGAATGTCACTATTCTGTCCCGAAAGATTAAAATAACTGTGATTGGTCAGATTGACGGGGGTCGGGGCATCGCTTTTTGCATCATAATCGATAATGAGCTCGTTATCGTCCGAAAGATAAAACCTGATTTCCACATCTAATCGTCCCGGATATCCCTCGTCATTGTCGGGACTGGTCAGACGCATGATGAGCGTTTGTCCGGCATTGGTTTCTTCGATTTCCGCATTCCATATCTTTTGATGAAAACCCGTCGGTCCGCCGTGCAGGTGGTTGTGTCCGTTGTTAATTCTGAGTTTGTAAGTTTTACCGTTGAGTTCAAATTTCCCTTTGGCAATACGGTTGGCAAAACGGCCAATGGTAGAACCCAGAAATACGCAATTATTTAGATATTCATCGGATAAATAATCATCCGGATGATCAAATCCAAGTACGATGTTTGAAAAATTTGCATTTTTATCTTTTGTTTCAATGCTCATTATAGTAGCACCAGCATTGGTGATCCTAATTGTTGTACCTGAATTGTTTTTAAGCTCGAATAGTTTTACACTATTGTCTTGAGACTTTGGATCTTTTATTTCTTTGATTTTCATTTTTTTGTGTATTTGGATTTTATGTTTTTATTAATTATTTAAGATATAAAATTATCTTTGATTTTGCGAATTTAAAGGTGTATTTGCACTGAAAGAATAATTTTAGCAAGTGGTTAGTTTTGAAAAACACATTTGCATTATGATGTCCGATTATCTTGAAATGGAACTTATCTATCCCTGCCTGTTTTACTGCAATATTTCCGCTAATTGTGTTAATTTTGCAATTTCTAAGTAAAAACGCTTTAAACTGAATATCTAATGGTCCTTTTCTTTCAGGGGAAAAACCGGCAAATATTAGCTGTTGGTTGCCAAAACACCCTATCTCAATCCGATTTGGAGAAACTTTCATGGCTTTTTGAGAACGCCAGATTTATTGACGAGCCGGTTCTTGAAAGCTATTTTGTTGGTCCGCGCCGCGAAATGATCACTCCATGGAGCACCAATGCCGTTGAAATAACCCAAAATATGGGCATTTCAGGAATTCAGCGTATCGAAGAATTTTTTGGTGTTGATGGGGAAGGTGCGGATTACGATCCAATGCTGCAGGTTTTATACAAAGGACTTGATCAGGATATATTTAACATTGAGAAGGAACCGGAACCGATCATATATATTGACGATATTGATGCCTACAACCGAAAGGAAGGATTGGCGTTAAATCCCGAAGAGATTACCTACCTCAACGATTTGAGTGAGCGGTTGGGCAGAAAATTGTCAGACAGTGAAGTATTTGGGTTTTCACAAGTAAACTCGGAACATTGCCGTCACAAAATATTTAACGGCACGTTTATCATTGATGGTGAAGAGAAAGAAAGTTCTCTTTTTCAACTGATCAAACGAACTTCTAAAGAAAATCCAAACTTTCTGGTTTCTGCATATAAAGACAATGTCGCTTTTATTGAAGGACCTGTGGCACGGCAATTTGCTCCCGGTCGCCAGGATACAGCCGATTTTTTTGCTGAAAAGGATATCGAAACTGTACTTTCATTAAAAGCTGAGACACATAATTTCCCCACGACTGTTGAGCCTTTTAACGGGGCCGCCACGGGTTCGGGCGGCGAAATCCGCGACCGGCTGGGAGGCGGAAAGGGCAGTTTACCTTTAGC
>JBEPWN010000519.1:0-2237 GCA_041642395.1 Marinilabilia sp.
CTGGTACGTTCATTTGAATTGGCGGTCATCACTCCAAGTAAACTGGCGTAGGGAACATTAATGGCTGTATAGGCCATCATCATAAGGGTATAAGAAATATAGGCATAAATAATTTTGCCATTCACACTCAAATCCGGTGTGGTAAAAAGCAATACCCCAATTATGGCAAAGGGAACAGCAATCCAAAGCAGATAGGGCCGGAATTTTCCCCACCGCGTGTTGGTGCGGTCACCAATAATGCCCATAATGGGATCATTGGCTGTGTCCCATATGCGGGTAACCAGAAACATGGTCCCGGCGGCCGCAGCCGGAATACCAAAAACATCGGTATAAAAAATAGCCAGGTAAAAAGTAAAGATCTTCCAGTACATTGATGATGCAGCATCACCAAATCCATAGCCGATTTTTTCTCTGAGCGTAACAACAGTGTCTTTCATTAACAAATTGTTATATTATTAAAAAATAAGATATTGTCCTGATCCTGAATTATTAATAAACTATCTATTACAACAGACTGTTAGATAAAGATAAATCGTATCCCGAAGCTTCGGGATTGGTAATCTGTTTGTTGACACAAAACACTGGCAGGCTTTAACCAATTATACCTCAATCCATTACAATTCAAACGTCTAACATCTAACGCCTAGCTTCTAACCTCTAAATTCCAGCTTCTAACCTCTAAATTCCAGTCACAACTCTTTCCTTACGGACATGCTTTATCCTCTGAATGCATTCGACCAGAGCACGTGTATTATGATAGGGACATTTCCAAAAACCTGCTTTTACCCCATTAGCCCGGGGAATACCAGTATCCTCAATAATTCCATACCAACCACCGTTTTTATGATCGATAACATGATGGCGAATGTAATCCCATACTTTCAGAACCATTTCAAAATACTGTATGTCCCAGGAATGCTCATAAGCATCCATAAATCCAACCATGGCCTCAGCCTGAACCCACCAGTGCCTGTCTTTTTGAAGTTCCCCGGTGTCAAGATCATTTTCGTAATATAGAGAATTATCCGGAGCCATTCCTTCATTCAAAACCGCAGCCGCCATTTTTAGCGTTTTCTCATGACTTTCTTTCAACAGCAATGGATCTCCAACCAGTTCAGCCGCTTCATTAATGAGCCAGGCACCTTCAATATCATGTCCGTAAGAAATCATATTTGATGTCACCGTCCAGTCAGGATCGAAAAAAAGGTGAAAGTGTCCGGTATTACTGTCAATAATATGGTCAAGAAAAACTCTCACCAGCGACTTCATACGATCACGCAGCACATCAGCCCGCCAAACCCTGAAAAGATTGGAATACGGCTCAAGTATGTGAAGATGAGTGTTCATACTTTTAGGACTATTGGCATCTTTCGGGCTGAGCCGGACATCATCCATCTGCTTCCAGTTGGCCGACAAAGCTTCAAAATAACCCCCATGAACGGGATCAAAACTATACTTTTCGATTAAATCGAATAGCTCAATGGCATGCTCAAGACTTTCATGTTTTCCGGATGCTTTAAAATATTCGGAAAATGCATAAATCCCAAAACCCTGTCCGTAAATCTGTTTCCGGTCATTTGCAACACTCCCTTTGTAATCAACTGCCCAATACAAGCCACCATTGGTTTTATCCAGAAAATATCTTGTTAAATAATCGTATGCCCTGTCTGCTAGCTGGAGGTAAGACTCATCATGTAAATAATTGTAAGCATATGAAAATGTCCATAAGATCCTGGCATTAAGGACAAGTCCTTTATCCGCCCCGGGAACAATCGCTCCCAAAGCATCCACTTCTCCAGCAAATCCACCATGCTTCTGATCAACAGAATGTTTTGACCAAAAACTCAGGATGTTCTTCAGTTCATTGGCCAACTCAGAGACCATCGTATCTTTTCCATCCATTTTTTATCTGTTCAGAGGCCTGTCCATCCAGGCTTCATTTTTATCAATTAATTCATTAATCGTTTCTACCGAACCTGCACTGTAAAATTTATCCTGAGGAGAATTGATACAGTAATCAAGCAACTGATCAATAGTGGAAGTTGCCACATGCATACGTGTATCGGATGAGGCATAATAAATAAACACCTTCCCGTCGTCATCGGCAATCCATCCGTTGGCAAACAGGACATTCGAAACATCACCCACTCGCTCTTGCTTCATTGGTCCCATAAAATGACCGGCAGGTTTATGCGTCACGACCCAGGGTTTTTCCAGATCGGTCATAAACATATAAA
>JBEPWN010000520.1:0-2237 GCA_041642395.1 Marinilabilia sp.
CTGATCATTCAAATAAACATCGGCATATGTATCCAGTCCTTTAAAATCAAGCTGCAATACTTCCGATTCTGAAAGCAATGATCCATCTACATTAAAAGTAGTGCGGTAAATCCAGTCTTCATCCTCAACCCATTGCACATCATCTTCATTCATCCTGTAATACGGGTCATCAATTTCACCGTTGATCATCAAATCGGAATGAACGGTGCCGGGAACTTCAGCCGGCTTCCAATCATCAGTGCCGGCACGGGAAAAAACCCATCCGTCATTAATCTCAATAATGACGGGTGTTTTCTCTGTGGTTTTCTGACATGAAAACAAGGCAAAGCTAAGCATCATCAACATAGTAATGCCTGAATAACTGTTTTTTAGTGTCATAACAATAAAGTTTATTAGTTGTGCTAAATATGATTTGTCTGAACAAAACCACAATCCTGTGGCATCCTGTTATACCATTAAATTTACCTGTTTTTTCATCAAGTATCAAATATCATTAACTGGTAAAATAAAATACGGGTTCCACAGTAATTTGACCTGCGGGCTAACAGAGAAAATCACATAGCCAATAAACTCCTGCAACATGTCGCTTGCGCACTTAAAACCAAAATCGTCGTAATTATTGTTTTTCCCTCCTCGATCAGGACTAATCACCAGGGTCAGACTTATAAAAACTTTATTTTATTCCTGAAAATTAGAATCAAACTCTTTCACTTCATGGGCGTAAGATTAATCCCCCATTTATTAATCAAATTCCGAGCAGCCCTGTAATTGTTTAAAAACACACATCGGAAATAATTCTCACATTATAAGATCCACAACACCAAAATTAAATGCAATCTGTCCCTTTTAAGCAAAAACCACTAAATTGCCTTCACAATAGACCGTTAGATTTTTAGATGTTAGATAAATTCTATTATATTGAAAAACAACCCCTTAACGCTTGAGTGTTTTAAGTTTAAACAATTGACTGACAATATTTCACAAAAGTTTAACGGACTATTCCATCAGAAATACACCAAAAATGAAAAAAACTCTATTATTATTCATCGCTTGGATTATGCTTTCACCATCGGCAACCTCATCTCAAAACCAGGAACCGCTTAAGATACTGGCTTTATCAAAAACAGAAGGATACCACCATGGTGTCATCCCTCAAAGTCTTGTAACCCTGGGCGAAATGGGACAGAAAAACAAGTGGGAAATAACGGCCACCGAAGACTCAATGATGTTGATGTCTTCCATCCTGAAGAACATAGATGTGGTGATCTTTCTGCACACCACAGGCAACATACTGGGAAGCCCGCAGCAGAAGGCTCTCAAGGATTTTGTCACCAACGGCGGCGGCCTGGTCACATTACATTCGGGCACCATTACCGAAAACGATTGGCCCTGGTTCGTTGAAGCCGTGGGTGCAATCTTTACCGGTCATCCTCCCACTCAGGAAGGTACCCTGATCATTGAAGACCGGGATCATCCGGCAACATCCCATTTTCCCGACAGCATGTGGATTACAACCGATGAGTGGTATAGTTTCGACAGAAACCCCCGGAAGGATGTAAATGTGCTTATCTCCATTAATGAAGACTCATACGACGTAGGAGACAACCGATGGTTCGATGGAGCTGAACAGCGAATGGGTGATCATCCGCTTGTATGGACCAAAACTGTGGGCCAGGGCCGGGTATTTCAAACCGCATTGGGACACGAGCATGCATTATATAAGGATTCACTTTTTTTAAAACACCTCGAAGGGGCCATTTTGTGGGCCGGAAAACGGAAATAGGTGTTAAGTACCGGACGGATTAAAATCCAGAAAATGATAAATAAATCCAATTATCATGAAGATATTACCCCGGCAAATACTAATAATATCAATGGCACTCATTTTTACTGCCCAAAAATGTGGTGATGAGAAAGTTGAATTTCTTCCTGAACCTGACATATCGACTTTGGAACGCGCTGAATACACCAAAGCGGGACCGGTTGCTTATGATTTGATAACCGCGGAGAACTTGAAGATCGGTGAAGTAATACTCTGGAACACCGCTGAAACATTATTTGTAAAGTACATGGTAGAAAATGAAGACGTATGTCTGACTGCCACTTAATTGCACATGGACGGATCAATGAAAGAAATTCCCGTGGATCGCAATGGAAATCCTTCTCCACAGCATTATGAATATCAGGATGAACATGCCTGTGAAACTGAAATAATTTATGAAATTGATTTACGTAGC
>JBEPWN010000521.1:0-2231 GCA_041642395.1 Marinilabilia sp.
GTTTCAGTTCCTTTTTTGGTTGAGGGATGGGTTTAATGTCATCGTTCGCAACAGCCCGAACTGTTTTTACAACCAGCTGCGCCCCTTTTATCATTAGTTTATCATGTACCGTTCCGGCAGTATCATCAACTGATATGGGCACTTCTTCCTGAAAAATTATATCCCCGGTGTCAATTTCATGTTTTATAAAAAAGGTAGTCACTCCTGTTTTTTCTTCTCCGTTGATAACCGCCCAATTTATGGGAGCAGCGCCTCTGTATTCGGGAAGAAGGGATGCATGCAGGTTAAATGTTCCTTTTGGAGGCATATTCCATACCGCTTCGGGCAGCATTCTGAAGGCAACCACTACCTGCAAATCGGCTTTCAAACCTGCCAGTTCTTCAAGAAATTCAGGCGATTTGAGTTTCTCGGGCTGCAATACTTTAAGTCCTTTTTCTATGGCAAACTGTTTCACGGGCGAAGGGTTGAGTTTTCGTCCTCTGCCTGCCGGTTTGTCGGGAGCAGTGATGACGCCTGCAATGTTGGCCCCTGCTTCAAGTAAAGCTTTCAGACTTTCTGTGGCAAACCCGGGGGTACCCATAAATACAATTCTCAAATCCTGCATAATAAGTTTTTTTGCCATGAAGATAAAAACGAAAAACAGTAATGCCTGATGCAATATTTTATGCTTGCACTAATCCTTTGCTGCTCTTCCCTGATACTTAAAAAAGTTCAGGTCATGTCCCATCTTTTCTTTTTTTGTGTGCATGTAAAATTCATTATATGGATTCGGCTTCACTTCAATGGGCATATTATCCACGATTGTGAGGCCATATCCTTCGAGCCCGATGCGTTTAATTGGATTGTTTGTCATGAGGCGCATTCTGCTGACACCCAGTTCTCGTAGAATTTGTGCTCCTACGCCATAATCGCGTTCGTCTGCTTCAAACCCAAGATCGGTGTTGGCGTCCACTGTATCGCGTCCTTCTTCCTGAAGTTTGTATGCTTCGATTTTGCTCATGAGTCCAATGCCTCGTCCTTCCTGGTTCATGTAAACAATTACACCTTTCCCTTCTTTTTCAATGGCTTCCATGGCTTTGTGCAGTTGTTCGCCACATTCGCATCGAAGAGATCCAAAAATATCGCCGGTTGCGCATGAGGAATGAACTCTTACCAGGATTGGCTCATGCTCTTCCCATGTACCTTTGATCAGGGCCATGTGCTCCAGTCCGTTTGACTTTTGCTTGAAAGGAATAAACCGGAAATCTCCGTGATTTGTAGGAAGATGCACTTCTACTCCTTTTACAATAAGACTTTCTTTTTGTAACTGATATGATATCAGGTCTTTTATGGATATGATTCTGAGATTGAATTTTTTGGCAATACTCATCAGTTCCGGCAAACGGGCCATTGTACCGTCATCATTCATGATCTCTACCAGAACGCCTGCAGGTTGTTGTCCTGCCAGTCGCGCCAGGTCCACGGTAGCTTCAGTATGCCCTGCCCGCCTCAGCACACCTCTTTCTTTGGCTTTAAGGGGAAATATGTGGCCGGGACGTCCCAGCTCTTCAGGTTTTGTTGCCGGATCGCTTAGGGCTTTGATTGTTTTGGCCCGGTCAGATGCAGATATCCCCGTGGTACAGCCTTCCCCGAGCAAATCCACTGAGATGGTGAAAGGAGTGGCATGTAATGAGGTGTTTTTGCCCACCATGAGTTCAAGTTCCAGCTCATCGCAGCGTTTTTCAATTAAAGGCGTACAGATTAATCCACGACCATATTTGGTCATGAAATTTACCTTCTCTGGAGTAATTAGTTCAGCCGATGTAATAAAATCACCCTCATTTTCGCGGTCTTCGTCATCCACCACGATGACTAATTCTCCTTTACGAAAGGCTTCAATAGCTTCGTCTATAGTGTTCAATTCAATATTAGAATTATTGTCCATGTTTTTTTAAATTGGCATTTAGAGATTGCAAAATTACACAAATATTAATCAGTACCAATTTAGAATTAATAGTTATCCGCCCAAATTGGGAGTGAGGTTCGAATAATTAATGTAGAAAAAGAAGATGATCGTTCGTATGAGAATATTCCGGTTTCCGGATATTATTACTCTTATCTTATTTTTTCTTCTTTTTGAATTTATTCATTAATTTCTGAAAGAATATTGTGTAAGCGTCTGAATTCATAATGGCTGAATCGGTGGCCGATTTATAGGTAAGAAAAATTCCCAGTGGCAATAAAATGGCCGA
>JBEPWN010000522.1:0-2227 GCA_041642395.1 Marinilabilia sp.
AAATTATTGCTTTATGAAAATATTCCGATTAAAATCTTTGTTGTTTTTGATGATTACTCTGTTATCTTTTTCTTTTGTCGCTTGCGGAAGCGATGATGAGGACCCTGCGGATACTACAAATCCTACAATGAACATTACAAATCCAATCGATAATGATACTATTTTTATTGATGTGAATAGTATCATTGTTGAAGGTACGCTTAACGATAATGTTGAGCTTGCCAGTTGTAACATTTCATTGGCTTATACCGGAACCGATGCTTCTGCTTTTATTGAGGACGATAATTCTTTGAAAAGCACTTCCACAGAAGGTGACAGCCACGATCCAGTAACCGGGATCGATGATGAGCCATGGGCCCCTGATGCTGTTGACATCTCTCTTTCGGGATCCAGTTATACTTTCGAGGATAACTATCAACCATTTGGTTCCGTGCCGGGAAATATAAAAACTGGTGAATATACCCTTACCATCAGTGTTGAAGATGCAGCGGGCAACTTAACTTCTGAGGATATTCTTTTAAATTTTACAGAATGATAAGTTTATTGATAGAATTAAAAAATATTTGAGTAATTAATTAAAAAGACATCCAAAGGGTGTCTTTTTTCTTTTGGACCATCTGAATTTCTTTGTTTTTATTACTTTTACTTTTCATCTGAAAAATCAAATTATGAGTTTCGATAAAATAGTTGATCGTTCAGGAACCAATGCTTTAAAACTGGAAATGTGCGAACGCCTTTTTGGCACCAATGATGTTTTGCCCCTTTGGGTTGCCGATATGGATTTTGCCGCTCCCGAGCCCGTCGCTAAAGCCATTCAGAATCGTGCAGGGCATCCGGTTTATGGTTACACCACCCGGGACGAAGCATTTTACGAAGCGATCCAAAAGTGGTTGAAAGAACGACACAACTGGGATACAAAACGCGAATGGATCGAATATATGCCAGGAGTGGTGCCATCTCTTATTCTTGCCGTACAGGCTTTTAGTAAGCAAGGTGATAAAGTGGTGATACAACCACCTGTTTATCCTCCGTTTTTTGATGTGATAAAAGATCACGGACGGATTATTGTGGAGAATCCACTGATCAACAACACCGCAGGATATCAAATGAATTTTGAACATTTGGATGAAGTAACTTCACCTTCGGATGTAAAAATGTTGATCTTATGTCACCCTCATAATCCTGTCGGTCGATTGTGGACCAAAAATGAACTGACCCGCTTGGGTGAAATATGCTTGAAGAACAGTGTTTTAATCGTTTCTGATGAAATCCATGCCGATCTGGTATTTGGTGATCGCAAACATATTCCGTTGGCTACTATCAGTGAAGAGTTCGCCAATAACACTATTACTTGTATGGCCCCAAGTAAAACATTCAATATTGCCGGCCTTAGCACTTCATATATTGTGGCTCCCAATGAAAAGCTTTTGAATGCCATGAAGCGTAAATTACAGCAATATCATTTGTTTACAGGCAATATGTTTGGAGCTGAAGCTCTGAAAGCTGCATATAATTTTGGAGTTCCATGGCTTGAAGAATTACTTCAATACATCGAAGGTAATACCGACTATGTTATTGATTTTGTGCAAAAAAACATGCCTGAAGTAAAGATTCATAAACCGGAAGCCACCTATCTCTTGTGGCTCGATTTTTCGGAATGGGGAATGCCTGCGGTGAAACTGCGTAAATTCATAGTGGAAAAAGCGGGGCTGGGCCTTAATTTTGGCCCTACTTTTGGCAATCAGGGAGAAGATTTTCAGCGTCTTAATGTCGCCTCACCTCGTTCTATTCTTCAGCAGGCGATGGGTCAGTTGCTGAAAGCCAGAAACTTAATTGATGAAAAATAGGGATTTTTATATAACAATAGTCCGTTTAAAATAGATTAAACGCAAAGCCACAAAGACATAAAGTTTTTGTTTTCAAAGAATTGCAATCATTAGTTTTTTCAACCCACTTGTTATTGAACACTTGCAAAAGTTTAAGGCTGTAGTTTAAAGCTGTAGTTTAAAGTAGCGTGTATATCATTAGAGATTGCTTCGGGCATAGCCCTCGCAATGACAGAACCTTCACGCAACGAGGAAGAGGTTGGAAGAGGGCAAATCGGCATCGCCGATTTGCCCTCTTCCAACCTCTTTTTAAAAAAAGTGAGATGGTGTCATTGCGATCCCGATGAGGGACGATATCGGGAGAAGCAATCTCTGTCTGTTTACCGGAAATCACGGGAAGA
>JBEPWN010000523.1:0-2213 GCA_041642395.1 Marinilabilia sp.
ATGTTTAGTAATGACATCAGAAAAGGCAATATCAGAAGATTGCCCCATAAAATGCTGCCGACCAGATAGCTGACAACTCCAAACACAGCAAGGAATCCTGTTATGGCAAATAGTTTTCGGTGATCTTCTCCTTTGGTGGTGATCTTTTCATGCTTCATAAATTGCAAGGCGAATACGGGGTTGAGCACCAGTGCTACAAAAAGTGATGAAGCAAGAACAATTATAAGTGTAATGGGCAAATATTTCATGAATTCTCCCATAATTCCCGGCCAGAATAATAGTGGGAAAAAGGCCGCCAGAGTGGTGGCTGTGGAACTAATTATGGGCATTGCAATTTCACTTACGCCTTTTTGGACTGCATTGAAACGGGGATAACCTTCCTCAAAGTGCCGGTACGTGTTTTCTACAGCTACAATGGCATTATCCACAAGCATTCCCAGGGACATAAGCAATCCGAAAAGGATCATGGTATTAATGGAATAACCCATTTCGCCTAAAATAAGGAAGGCAATAAACATGGACATAGGTATTGCCAGTCCTGTAAACAGGGCGTTGCGCATGCCCATAAAGAGATAAAGTACAACCATTACAAAAAGCATTCCCATGATTATGGAATTCTCCAGATTACTGATCTGATCGCGGATATACACAGACTGGTCATCGGTAATGGTGACTTTCAGATCGGATGGGAGTGTTTGAGCGGCTTGCCGGCGGTCAATGATACTAAAAATCTTGTCAGTTGCATCCAGCAGATTTTCACCACTTTTTTTCACAATGGAAAGGGTTACTACGGGCTGGTTATTGAGACGTGAAATGGACGTTCGGTCTTCAAATCCATCAATCACCTCGGCCACATTTTGGAGCGTTACCACTTTTCCGGCTTCACTTTTTACAATGGTATTGCGTATTTCGTCAATGTTTTTATAATCCGCATCTGTTCGCACCGAACGCCGGGTGCCGTCCACAATAATTTCGCCTGCACCAATGGTCACGTTTTCTGACATCAGGGCAAATTCAATATCGGCAAACTCAAGATCAAGGGCTTCCAGTTTTCCCGGATTTACATGAACTTTTATTTCTCTTTCGTCCACTCCTTTGATGTCTGCTTCACGGACTTCGCGTAGTGACTCGAATTCTTCCTGGAGCTCTTCGGCATATTTTTTAAGTTCGTAGATGCTGTAATCACCCGACAGGTTAATATTAAGTACCGGGAATTCAGAAAAATCAATGTCTTCAGTAATCGGATCTGTTTCCAAATCCTCGGGTAATTCGCTTTTTGCTTTATCAACCTGATCTTTTGTTTCCTGTAAAGCCTGCTGTACTTCAATATCGGTTTCAAATTCTACGAGTATCAGACTCATGTCCTGGAACGAAGCAGATGAAAGGCGTTTTATACCATTCAGACTTTTCAGTTCTTTTTCTATGGGACGGGTGATAAGGTTTTCTATGTCCAGTGGGCTATTTCCGGGATAAGGAGTGGAAACCATGATATAGGGGACCACAATTTCCGGAAACAGCTCACGCTGCATACTATTGTACGACAATAATCCTGCAAAAAAGAGAAATACCGTAAGAATGAAAATGGTATTTTTATTTTTCAGAGCCGCAATTGTTGGCCCGAATTTTCGTTCAACTATTTTTGTTTCGTCTATATCGGGTTGGTATGTCATTATTATTTTTTTAAAATGGTGAATGGGTTTTTAAGAATTGAGGCTATTTGATGTTTATCCTAAGTTGCAATAGTCCGTTAATATTATGCAAACGCCAGGGGAAGAGCTATTTAGTTATTTGTGAGCATTAACTGCAACTACCTTATAATACATGATTTGAAAAACAACAAAAAATAACTACAACTTTTTGAAAATAAAAACTTTGCGTCTTTGTGTCTTTGCGTTTAAGCTTTTTTTAACGGTCTATTGAAAGTTGGACGGAATCCTTTATTTCAGGTTCAGATATGTTCCATCGGTTACCTGGGCATAACCTTTGGTAATAATTTTGACACCCGGCTCAAGTCCATTGGTAACCACCGTTTTATTGTTGTCTTTTATACTTGTGGTGATGTATTTTTTTTGTGCCACAGGATGATCATTTTCATTTTTACTGGCGACGAAAATAAACTCACCGTTAAAATCTTTTTTTATCAAAAGCGATGGTACCACCAATGCATCAGGAATGCGTGAAATGCGCATTTTTAGTTCTCCCATTAAATTTGG
>JBEPWN010000524.1:0-2209 GCA_041642395.1 Marinilabilia sp.
ATTATTCCGGGACTCTATGGCGGATCATCCGGCGAAGCCTACTGGGGACCAAAGTCATTTACCAGCGGGCCACACTATTTTGGAGGTATCGCTTTTATCTTAGCGTTAATTGGACTTTTCGCTTATCGCAAAAAAATAAAGTACCTCTTCTTTGGCGTGGGATCGCTGACCCTTCTCTTTTCACTGGGCCACAACCTGCCAGCATTTAATGAATTTGCATTCAACTATATTCCCTACTTCGATAAATTCCGCGTACCCGAAACCTGGTTGATAGCAACAATTTTCTGCTTTGCGGTTTTAGCTGTTTATGGTGTTGAGGCCCTATTTGATATCGCCAAAAACAAACAAAACTCTATTAAAGCATTATATACACCACTGGGTATTGCTATTGGACTGGGTGTAATTTTCGCCTTCGGTAGCAATGCACTACTTTCTTTTGAAAAAACGGGTGAATTCCAACAATACGCTCAGCAAGTAGCCCAGCAAAACAATGTTTCACCTGATAACCAACAGGTTCAACAGCGGGTGCAAAACTTTATCAACACCCGACTAAAGCCTGATCGCAAAGATATGGCGAGCAGTGATTCTACCCGATACCTTATTTTGGCTTTACTTACAGGAGGACTTATTGTCGGATTTGTAAAACGGAAAGTTAGTAAAGGCTACCTTCTTGTTGGGTTACTGATTCTTACGACCTACGATATGCTCAGCATTGGTAACCGCTACGTTAACGAAGATCAAATGGCTTCAGATACACTAGAAGCTGAACAGATGATCCAACAGCAACAAACACCAGCGGATAAGTTTATTATGCAGAATGTTGATTCTGGTGATGGGTATCCCTATCGCGCATTTGCTCTGGATCGCAATCCCTTTAACAACGCGATTCCTTCGTACTTTTATCCTACAATTGGCGGATATTCCGGTGCAAAGCTAGCTCATTATCAGGATTTAATAGATCATCTGTTAATGAATAACGAAACCGGTTTTAACCACTCCGTGTTAGACATGTTGAATACGAAGTATATCACTATTCAGCAGCAACTTCCTTTTAATGGATATACGGAAGTATTTAGTCAAAACAACCAACGAGTATACCGTAACGATGATGTCCTGCCCAAAGCCTTTTTTGTGGATTCTGTTGCCACTGTTGAATCGCCTCAACAAGCCGCTGAACGCATGAAACCTTCAGCTGACTTTAATTCCTCTACAACGGCAATTGTAGAAACGGACGAAAATGTTAGTTCATCAACAGATACTACGGCCCAGGTTACCATAGAAAATTATAAACCCAACAAAATTTCGGTCAGCACCTCAAATGAAAAAGACCAGTTTTTGGTATTGAGTGAAATCTTCTATCCCGCTGGATGGAAAGCATCAATAGACGGTGAGCCCACTAAAATCTACAAAACTAATTTTGTGCTTCGCGGTATACAGGTACCAGCCGGTGACCATAACATCAGTTTAACCTTTGAGCCTTCATCCGAAATTTGGGGTGGGCGCATTGCATGGTTCGGACATATTATTCTTTGGTTTGCTGGTATCGGTATAGCAATAACTTATTGGCAAAAGAGCAACGACGAATTTCAAAAAAATTAAATCAAACTATCTCGATTATTATTTTTTAGGTGAATGGGGAAGCAAGTCATCAGAATAGAGCTCGATTTCAAAGTAATTTAATACACGCATCATCTGATCGATTTCACTTTTGTGAAAATGCTTTCTCCATTTCGAAAGCTGGGCTTCCAATCCTTTTTGAAACGTAGCTTCTTTTGTTGTAGAGCTTGCATCACGCAAGTCCTCAAATAATTCTTCTGGAGGCGACATTTCCCATCGATCAAAAATACGCTGTAGCTCCCTTTCAGGATGTAACAATAAACTTTCATAAAAGATCGTCGTCCAATCTTTATTATGACGATCATGTTCTAGAACTACCTTGTTATTAATACACCAGGTTGCCACCATCTCTTCGCCCTTAGTTTTAAGCGTTGCTAAAAAAGATTCATGACGCTTAAATATATGATTAAAAGGCACATCAGGAATCTCATAACCGTCAAATTCATAATCCCAGCTCCCCTCTTTCATTTGTGAAGCTGCTATGGCAAAGGGATGTCTAAGTAAATATACTGGTGTCAACTCAAAATCGAACTTTTTCATGAGCCAAGGCATCAGACCATTAGCCCGTACAAATTTTACGATCATTCGGTCT
>JBEPWN010000525.1:0-2206 GCA_041642395.1 Marinilabilia sp.
TCATTGGCGTTTGGGATTCTGGTAATTAAATTGCTTAGATTTGTATAACAAGAGCCGGATGAGCTGAGAGGTTCAAGTCCGGTTCTGTGAGAGGCTTGGGGTGAAATTCCCCTTGCCTACTCGACTACGTGACCGTTAAAGGGCTATATATAGAATAACACTTCATGCGACTGAAGTAGAATTTTTGATAATTATTCGATTTATTGACAAGTGTGTGCAACAAAGGGAAGCATTGCGCAAATGACAGTTCAATAAAAAAAACTTCAATTGAAAACTGAAGCGTAAAATAAAAAGTTATTACTGTAATAAAATGATAAGATGAAAAGAAAACCTCTCGATAATATGGCAGTTTCATTCATGATTGCATTGATTGCATTTTCATCGTGTCAAAAAGACAACAAAGAACTTACAGTTGAATTTGAGACGGTTGAATTTTCAGTAAATCCTACGGAAACAAAAATTGTTTCAATATATTCGAATACTGAGTGGAGCCTTGAAATTAAACAAGCTTGTACATGGTTATCGGTTACGCCTACAAGCGGCAATAATGATGATATACTTACCCTTTCAGCGCAAGTCAACGATGATTTTGCAGAACGTTATGCTACAATTACCGTTTCAGGTTTAGGCGTAAAAGACAAATCCATTGCCGTAATTCAGCAAGGCGATAAAACCAAAGATGTAATACTATTGAAAAAAAAGCAACATATCGACAACAGCTGGTATATATTCGAATACGATGACCAGCACCGTTTTATAAAACGTTATGATTACAGCAGCGATAGCATCCTAAGATTTACAATGACGCTTACCTATGACGATGGTGGTGACTTGATTACCGCACATTGGGTTACTGAAAATGACTATCCCATGCACATACAAAATCCCTTCACAAAAGAAGGCAATGTAATCTATTTTAGGGGGCCAGCGAGAAGTGAACACAAAATAGAATTGAACACTGAAGAGCTTCCTGAAAAACTTGTTCATCGCTGGTCGGGTCAACATTACCCTGGTTGGAGAAAAACAACACATAATTACACATGGGTAAATAGAAATCTCTCCCAAACAGACTATAATATTGTTGGGGGAAGGCACGGTGAGGAACCATATGAAGAAAACGGCATCTACTTTTACACTTATGATGATAAGAAATCACCATTTTATCATTGCGCAACCCCGCGGTGGTTTTGGGCTTGGTATTATTTTACTGACATTTACGCTTGTAGCTTGAATAATTTAGTAGCTGTAAAATCAGGTGATGATATTACAACCTACGAATATACCTATAACGAAGACGGATTTCTTGCAACAAAAAAGCAAGGTGGTGGCACTATTAATTACACCTATGAAAGAAGACCTGGCACAGGGAATATTGAATAGGGGATAGGAATGCCCGTTTGCAATAAACCTTTCTTTATGTGGTTTGCAGCTCATGATGCTCACCGGCCATGGGGCCCTAATCCCTTCAGGATGCATAATCCGGATTAATTAGAGATTTATAGCCATATAGTGCTATAATAATGCATAACTACGATGGGGTATACATTCGTTGTAGGGCATGCAAAAAGAGCCTGAAATCGGGTAAGTTGATAATAATGACGTAATAATGACGTAAAGATGACTTAAATATGACGCAATCAGTATTTAGAAAAGATTATACTTTTGTTCGAAACAAATTTTTTTAGAGTATGAAGAACGAAGTATTGGCTAAACGGATTAAAGAATTAAGAAATAGAAAGGGGTTCTCACAAGAAGTATTAGCAGAAAAAACAGTCTGCGAAAGGAGCCAACCTCATCGATATTTGAGAATATAGATTTGCCATAATGCCTGGTTTTTAAAATAAAGTATTGCAGTTCTAGGGTAGTGCTGATTACCCGGAAAATATTATATCGAACACTTTTTTAGACGCGCCGGTATGCGCGCTTCTGCTTTTTTCTTAAAGGTAGTAACAGAGATGTGCCGTAAAGGCTCTATGTTGAATCGTTTATTTGTTTATAAACCACTGCTTCCCGGTATATTCTTTACACCCTTTATTTGCTTTACCGGGCTGTTAGCCGGGAAAGGATTTAAGAATCCTGCCTGCATCAGCAGCGGTATGCCTTTCAAACACCACTCTCTTTAGGGACAAGGAGATTCCTCGCTGCGCCCGGAATGACAACCCAACATGCCCGGTAAGAGGGGCGGATGAGCCGTTGGCGGATGAGC
>JBEPWN010000526.1:0-2200 GCA_041642395.1 Marinilabilia sp.
GAAATCAGTTTCCCGGCAAATCGTTTCTTTCCAATAATTTTTTGGTTGACCGGGAGATACTTGTTAAATTTCCATTTGATGAAAGAATTTCTGAATATGGACATGAAGATACCCTTTTTGGATATAATTTGAAGCGCAATAACATCCCCGTCAATCATATTGATAATCCTGTTCTCAATAGTGAATATGAAAGAAATGACGAATATCTGCGAAAAACAGAGAAAAGCGTTGCAAATCTGGCTCGCATATTACATTATGTGGATTTTGATACAACGTTTATCAATGATATCGCGCTGTTGAGGTTTTATTCTAAAGTGAAAACATTCAGGTTTGTCATACACGGATTATCTTGGTTATCCAAACCCTTTATTGTTTTTCTTCTATTACGTGGAATTGCAATTCTGTGGTTATTTGATTTTTTTAAATTGGGGCTGTTGGTGGCCAATTTGAATAAGAAGAAGGTATTGTATTCAGGTCAAAAGCTATAATTCCGGTGATTTGGGATTATTAATCGCCCATTAAAAAGAACAAAATGAAGCGTGTCAGAGTGATCATTGATGGACAGGTCCAGGGGGTTGGATTTCGTTATTTTGTGCTGGAAAATGCACAGAAGAACAGCATAAACGGATATGTAAAAAATATGCCCGGCGGGAGTGTTGAGATTGATGCTGAGGGTGAACCCGATCAAATGGATCACTTTTTAAAAATTTGCCGGCAGGGGCCTCCACAGGCAAAAGTTGATAATTTTCATGTTCAGGACATTCCGGTTTACGGTTACTCAAGGTTTCGCATCCGTCATTGCAATGATCATTAATGCCGGCTATTCGTTATTATTTACCCGGGATAAATTCTTCAAACTGAGAGCAGCTCATTTCAGGAATAAATTCAATGATTTCGTAGTGGCCTATTCGTTTTTTGTAGAATGGATCGTTGTTTAATACTGTATGAATCGATTCTATATCATCCAGGCATGATAAAACGACCTCCCCGGTATTGGGGGTGCGAACACCCGAGGTAATGAAATTTCCCTGTTTCACTTGCTCTTCCAGGAATATTTTATGAGCTGTTTTGTATTGGTTTACCTGGGCATCGGATTTCTTGTATTGAATGAGAATTATATACATGGGTTAATTTAAAGCATTATTAATATTATTGTAATTGATTGGTTAGTTTGAAAGAAAAATGATTTGATCTTTTAATAAATTGCTGTTTAGCTCGTATTAGTCATTATAAAAGTCACCGTCAATATTTTAACAAACAGACAATTTATTTAATACGATCTTTTGAGAAGTAAAGTTTCAAGCTGAAGAAAGGGGACTTCGCAAACTTTATGTATCTTTCAGCTCCAAAACCATAAAGTGTTGCTGTAATGAACATTCAAAAGCTAAAACCAGTATTATTTTTCGTGGGCGTTGTTACCTTTTTTATTGCTTTGAGCCTTCTTTATTTTAATCCGGTACTCAAAGGGTTTGAATTACCTCAAATGGATCAGACTCATGCAGTTGGAATGGCTCAGGAACTTGTGGAGCATGAAGAGGAAACAGGAGAATCTGCTTTATGGACCAATTCTATGTTTAGTGGCATGCCTGCTTTTCAGATAAAAGGAGATTCGTCTGCTAATATTTTTAGTTACCTGAATCGCATTTCCCGTCTTGGGCTTCCTTACCATTCTGTGGCAATTTTATTTCTCTATCTGTTGGGATTTTATATTTTGCTTCGCAGTCTGAAAATGAACCGGTGGCTATCGATAATTGGAGCTGTTGCATTTGCTTTTGGCTCTTACAATATTATTATAATTATGGCCGGCCATATTACCAAAACCTATGCCATTGCATTAATGGGGCCTGTTATCGCCGGTATTTTGTATGCTTTGAACCGTGATCGCTGGATGGGTGCGTTTTTTACCTCTATTGCCCTGGGCGCTCAAATTGCTTATAACCACGTTCAGATCACATATTATCTTTTTCTTCTGATAATCGTGCTCATGATCAGCCGGTTTGTTTATGCCTGGTTGGACAGGAATTTGAAAGATTTTGCAGGGCGAGCTGCCATTTTGATCGGAGCAGCTCTTTTGGCCATATTACCAAACCTTCCGAACCTTCTGCCCACTTATGAGTATGGCCAGTTTAGCATCCGGGGACCATCAGAACTTGAATCCACAAGAGGCGAAGGAGAACCCGATGTGGGGCTTGACCGCGAT
>JBEPWN010000527.1:0-2199 GCA_041642395.1 Marinilabilia sp.
CCTCAGCTGATGAGCAAACCACCAGGAAAGACACCATATCAATAACTGCCGTAGGTGACATTATGCTCGGGACCAATTTTCCTTCTGAAGCTTATTTGCCCCCAAACGATGGCAAAGACATGTTAAATCCGGTAAAGCATTTTTTGACGGATTCAGACATTACATTTGGGAATCTTGAAGGGGTGTTACTGACAGGAACAGGTGATGTGAAAAAATGCAACGATCCGGCCACTTGCTATGCATTCAAATCTCCTGATCATTATGGTGCTTACCTTAAGGAAGCAGGCTTTGATGTCTTAAGCATAGCCAATAATCACACAGGCGACTTTGGACTAAAAGGGAAAAAAAATACCGTCAAAGTTCTCAATACACAAAACATTCATTTTGCCGGATTAACAGAATATCCATACACGATTTTCACGAAAGATTCCATTACATACGGTTTTTGTGCATTTTCACCCAATGCAGGAACAATGCAAATCACAGATTACCCCACAATTCGCCGGATAATTGCCCATCTTGACTCCATGGTCAATATCGTTATCGTCTCCTTTCATGGAGGCGCTGAAGGCGACAAATACAGACACATCACCAGAGAAACAGAAATGTATCTTGGCGAAAACCGGGGTAACCCATATGAATTTGCCCGTGTCGCTATCGATGCAGGCGCAGATTTAATATTCGGGCATGGTCCTCACCTGACAAGGGCCATTGATCTTTATAAAAACAGATTTATTGCTTACAGCCTGGGTAACTTTGCCACATATGGAAGGTTCAACTTATCAGGATCAAAAGGTGTAGCACCCATCATAAAGGTTGATATTAATACTGATGGTGAATTCTTAAACGCTAAAATTATCTCGACCCGACAAATAGGAAGAGGTGAGCCATTTCCCGATAGCCGAAACACAGCATTTAAGGAAATTATGGAGCTGACAGGAATTGACTTTCCCAACAGCGAATTCATTTTGCAAAAAAAACCCAGCCTTATTCCGGAATAAAATTCTCCAAACAATCAAAAAAATCACATGCCGAATGTTGATTCAAGTCATTGGTATTGTTATGAAGCAGTGTGTTTAAAAAAACAAAATGCTCCGGATCAAGTGATTTTTCATCAAAAACAAGAAAATAAAATACCTGTACCTTAAGGATATCTCATCATAAAACCCTTTCACTAAATTATTTGAAATCCAATGAAAGGGCATTATATTTTAATAAAAAAACGGCTACCAACTGCCGCCGGCACCACCGCCACCAAAGCTGCCGCCGCCGAAACCGCCAAAGCCACCTCCGCCAAAAGAGCCGGAACCTGATGAAAAATTACCATAACTCCCCGAATGCGTACGGTTTCCGGAACCCATTGTTGCGAGCAGCATCCAAAACGGCAAACTGTGCCCCACTGAGCTGTGTCGTGATTTCTGTCCACGTATGGCTGTCACAAAGAAAATCAATATTATAATGATCATTCCTAGTCCGCCGAATATTCCACCCGACCGGCCGGATTGTTCCATATAGCCCTCGGCAGTGTACTCACCCCGGGTTATTTCCATCAAAACATCTGCACCTGCTTTAACGCCGCCTGCATAATTATTTTGTTTGAAATAAGGAATCATCTCATTGTCGACGATGCGATTGGCCACTGCATCGGGAACAACACCTTCCAGTCCGTAACCAGTGGCTATGAAAGCTTCGCCCCTAACCCCATTGGTTTTGGGTTGTATCAACATCAAAATACCATTGTCTTTATCTCCCTGCCCTATTCCCCATTTTTCTGCGAGTTGAAAAGCATAACTGCTGGCATCATAACCACCCATATCAGGAATGGTAACAACAGCGATCTGTGTGCTTGTCTGCTGTGCAAAAGAGACCAACTCATTTTCCAATTGAGCAGCAGCCTGCTTATCAAGCACTCCCGCCAAATCATTAATTAGCCTGGGTGGTGCAGGACGTTCGGGATAATCCTGTGATAATACTCCCCCCGTCAGGGTAAAGAAAATAATTAAAAAACTTACTATTCGATTCATATATAATTTTTTTGATATCAGTAAAAGTAATAGATCAACAGGTTTTTAGAGGTTAGATGACAGATGGTATCATATTAAAAAACCTCTTAACATCCCGGGTGTTTTAATTCCAAAACATCTGACTGATAATCTATTCCAAAAACTAAATGTATTATTGAATAAGATCTTCCGGCAC
>JBEPWN010000528.1:0-2148 GCA_041642395.1 Marinilabilia sp.
AAGCTAATTGCTACGCAATTATTTCTTTTGTCCACGAAACGACTGGAAGGAGTTCGATAACTTCTTAAAAAGTCAATTATGATGTTGTCAATTAAACGAATGAAAAGCTGTTTTTTCAGCTTTTTTTTTAAACGGCAAGGCCGTTTATTGTCGCACATTAAGTGCGACTCAAATTCGCGTAATTCGTAAAATTCGTGGACCCCAAACAAAAAATGGCGTAGCCATTTTTTGTTTAACCATTAAGATAATAGTCCGTTAAACTTTTGCATATACTTGTTATTCAATTGCTTAAAACTCAAGGATTGTTTCTGGTAAGTTGTAGATTATCAAGTCTATAAGATTCGTCTTAAATCTTACATCTAAAAATCTTACGGTCTATTGTTAAGAAATATTTTGCCAAAAAAAACTAATATTAGGAGTAAGACACTTATAAACTCTATTTTAACAACTGAAAAAACGCCCTTCAATCTTTCTGATTTGCAAGGGCGTTTTTTTGTTTCCCCTATCCCAATTTCGCTTTATCTGTCAATCTCTTCCAAAACCCAACTTTGATTTTTTCTCATTTTATCACCAGGCGCCAGCAACTGGAATGCTGAATGATGTTCCAACTCAAGTAAATTATCGCTTTCATCGGCTGACATTTTTATATAAACCTCTACCAGGGCCTGATCGGGATGAATTTCCTGTTTTTCGGGAGGAGTAAAAGACATTACCAGACGGTAGTTACCCTTTTCTGCCACGATTTGGCCTTCTGGTGAGTACATAAATGCTTTTGCCTGGTATGTGCTATCAGGATTGTCAGCTACCGGAGGTAATTCAAATGAAAAACAGCTATTCTCCATAGAATGTGAAACAGGTGCAAATCCCGGAGCATCACTATAAACAAATCTAAGAGTTGTTATATCAACATTGGGAACATAAAAACGGGTTCCCGGGTCAAAACGACCATTGATCCAGATATCCCACCCCACAGTGTCATTGGAAATATTCTCTATCTCCACCACCATCTGTAAGGTGTTTCCCTTTAACCAAAACTCCTTTTTCATAACGACACCACTTACCGGACTGGGAGGCCCGAAAAGAATTAACGAGCTATCGGTTTGGCTTACCGCCTGAAAATTGCCATAAATCAGATAGGGGTCAGGAGGCCAAACAGCCTTTGCTGCTTTACGTTCCGGAATTAAATTCTGATGAATCCACCAATCGGACTGAGGACCCAACCAGGTAATCATGCCATGATATCCTTTGAATGGCATATTTTCATGGATAGAATCGGGCCATGTTTGTGGTTGCCACACATCTTCGTCTGCTTTCAGGAAATTGGGCCCATCGAGGTGACCAAAATAGACTATTCGCCCGCCTAATTCGGGAGCGAGAATAATCTTCAGCGAATCATTGGACAATGTGATTAGGTGTCCACTGTCTTTTCCCTCTGAAGAGCAGCCGGGTGCTGTCAATATCAAAACGCTCACGACCGACAATAACAAGTTACGAAACTTCATTTTTCTATAGCGATTTATACCCATTAATAAATATATCCACCAGTTGCCCTATAACCGTATCTATCTGCATACATTCTGTTTTTTCTTCAAACCAGAGACTTTGGTGACATCAGTTTCAAGTACGTTTTCTTCATATGGTCCAAAATCTCCATTTAGTGCTCCTCAATTGGAAAAGAACGGTTAGAATTGTCATCAAAAAAATATATCGGGCAGATGAAAACTCAATATTTTAGAAAAATCGTCTTTTACTGGTACAAGCACTCATTCACAAAAAAATGTTTTGTGAGAAAAATAGCACAAATAAGTCTTTGAACATTCACTTCATCATCCCGGAATGACAGTCGTCACACCGAACTGTATGAATATCATTTTTACTCCCGGAATCGCTGAAGGATGTGTTCATGGTGGTAACATCAATGCCACAATTGGAAAAGGCCGGATGGCAGTTTTTGCAGCTTTGCCGGGAATCGTTGCTGTGGGATTCATGACATGCCATACAACTCAAACCTTCATGCACGCCCATGGGGGTCTTATCGTCTGAAGTCGCGGCCTGATGGAAACCATTGGGAGCATGACACTGAACACACACACCCTGGCGGGGATCTTCGGAAACCATGACTTTACGTTCGCCATGCCACAATTTAAG
>JBEPWN010000529.1:0-2145 GCA_041642395.1 Marinilabilia sp.
TGACCTCGATGTTTGTGCTTCCGCTGGCAGAGCAGCCGTTGGCGTCAGTGATATCGTAATATATGGTATGATTGCCGGGACCTGCATCGAGAGGAGTAAATAATCCGCTGGTAGGATCAACTCCCGGCCCGGACCATGTTCCGCCATCAGTAGCAGCATTGAGAGTGACCGGAGCATCTGTCTCGCAAAAAGGTCCTGCTGCATCAACCGTGCCGTCAGGCATAGCTACGATCAGAGCAATGGCGGTAGTTTCAACCGGTGGATTATCGCCATTAATGAGATCGCCGGGAAGGGTTGAGAGATCTTCATTGTATGGATTACAGGTGTTCCAGTTGCGAATGGTAATTTCGAAATAATCGCCTACGTTATGGCCGGGAGGAATGTAAATCGTTTCTGATAATGAAGGGGGTTGGGCAGGACCGAGTGCAGGAGGATTGTAATAATCAATGGGACCTGCATGTGGCCAGGAATAGGTAATGCCTTCTGCTTCGGCATCGGTAATGGTTGTGCCGCCAGTGCCGTAAATCCATTGTGTCCATCGGTTTAGGTTGTTGGGGCGGTCCTCTTCATATGGGGGGGTGCAATTCCATAAGCTGGCATCTGTGAATTGCACGGTACCATCACTTCCTACACAAATTGGATAAACATCTGGTGATATGCTTATGATGCCGCCATTGCTGTCATCTGTATCCCAAACAGTAACTGTCTGTGTTTGAATGGAAGAGTAGCACATATCGCCATTTACCATCAGCATAACCTGTGCTTCGTAATTGCATTGATCTCCCCCCTTGGGATATGTGTGAGGGGCGATTACCTGCCAATTTCCGGGATCTATTTCCAATGCAGGAATGGTTTCAACGGTTCCGTCGTCCCAGTCGATATATATGCTTACATCACCTGTTCCGCTGTCCTGTACTCCACGGTATATTATTTCCCAATCGGCAACGACGGGCGCACATACCCCATCGGGGGTTATGTCGTTGCCTTGAGATGTAAAAGTACAACTTTGTGCATGACCCCTTGTTGCTAAGGACATTAATGTCCATGCAATTATTAACCCTGTGAAAATTTGCTTATTCATATTGAATGCAATAACCCTGTCCTTTAGAACTCAACCCCTCAAAATCAAAATGAATGTTTAATATTCAATAATCCGTTAAATCTGTGTAATAGAGTGTTAGTCAACTATTTAAAATTAGAACACTCAAGATATTAAGAAGTTGTTTATCAATTTGATACAAACTATCAACATCTATCATCTGAAAATCTAACGATCTGTTTTTTATTAAATCAGGTTAATGATTTAATTGTGAGATGTGTCATTTTTTTTATGGCCTGAAAAAAGAATATTTACGTAATGTTATTGTCGTTTGTTTCGATTGTGCATGTTTTTTTAGGAATTTGTTTATTGAGTTGTTTGTTCACCAACTTCAAACGAAAGGTTTGGAGTCTAAATCCCGAACGTATGGTTAATCGATTAATTGCATCAATATTACCATGGCTTCCCAAAAAGTTTGTGTGGCTTTTTTCGCAGCGTTACATTGCCGGAGAAACCATTGATGATGCTGTAGAGGTGGCGAAGTCGCTTAACAGGGACGGGATCAGTGTAACAGTAGATCATTTAGGTGAATATATTACCGATGTTCGACAGGCTGAAGAAGTCAGGAATGTGTATTTTTCTGTTATTGATCGTTTTGAGCGGGAAAAACTTTCTTCTTCTTTTTCGTTGAAACCATCCGGATTAGGGTTGCTTATTGATTCTGAGATTTGTTTCGGGTATGTTTGTGAAATTGTTGAAAGAGCAAAGTCATATAATATGCTGGTAAGGATTGACATGGAAGACAGTCGCTGTGTCGATGCAGAAATCGAACTTTTCCGGCGGGTGCATGGGCTTTACCCGTTTAATGTCGGACTGGTTATTCAGGCTTACCTGAAACGCACGCCGGCCGATGCTGAGTATCTCGCTGGATTGCATTCTGATCAGACTCCCATTAATCTTAGGCTGTGTAAAGGAATCTATATTGAGTCAGAGGAAATATCCATTAAGGACAGGCGGGAGGTTAATCATCAGTTTATGGAAGTTCTGGAATTTCTTTTCAGAAAAGGTGTCTATGTCGGCATTGCTACTCATGATCGTTTTCTCAC
>JBEPWN010000530.1:0-2145 GCA_041642395.1 Marinilabilia sp.
TTTCAGCTAAACTGATTTTTTTTGACGGCCCTGTTCTTTATTGTAAATCAGCGTTAACTGAGGTGCTTTTCTGTTCATAAGGGCTTTATATCCAAATGGTTCCGGCAATTTCTTCTCCCCATTTTTGTAATGCGAGTTCATCGAAACATATTCAGGAACAATCCGCATCATGCGCTCTACCAACTCTTCACGGTTCATTTCCTCCAGGTTCACCAGCATGTCGGTAATCTCATTTATAATTTGTAAATCACATTTTATTATTTTTCCGATCAGTACTTTTTCATTGTGGGTCGGTTGCAATTCTTCCTGTTGGTCAAGAAGTTCTTCATAAAGTTTTTCGCCGGGTCTCAGCCCAATCGTTTCTATTTTTATGTCCTTTCCCGGAACCAATCCTGAAAGTGAAATCATTTTTTTGGCCAAATCATATATTTTAACAGGTTCTCCCATATCGAAAACAAAAATTTCTCCGCCCTTTCCCATAAATCCTGCCTCGAGCACTAACTGGCAGGCTTCGGGAATGGTCATAAAATAACGGGTAATTTCCTTATGGGTAATTGTAACCGGGCCACCATTTTCAATTTGCTTTTTAAACAACGGCACAACCGAACCATTTGAACCCAAAACATTTCCGAATCTTGTTGTAATGAACTGTGTGGAGATTTTTTCGGATTGCACGAGTGACTGAATGTATATCTCGCTGATTCGTTTGGTAGCGCCCATCACATTGGTTGGATTGATCGCTTTATCAGTTGAAATAAAAACAAACTTTTCAACTCCGAATTCAATAGACAAATCTGCCAGTATTTTTGTGCCGCCCACATTCACATGTACTGCTTCGCTGGGGTATTCTTCCATTAAAGGAACGTGTTTATATGCGGCCGCGTTAAAAACCATAGTGGGAGAATATTCCATAAAGATTTTTCTGAGTTTAACAGCATTGGTGACATCCCCTACAACTACCACAAAGTCAGTATAATTTTTTTGGGCAATAATTTCCTGCTGCAGGTTATACAAATCCGATTCTGCTTTGTCGTAAAGTATAACTCTTTTGACTTTAAAGTCAATAAGTTGACGAATGATTTCGGAACCAATTGAGCCTGCAGCACCGGTTACAAGAACTACTGAATTTTTCAAACCGGCTTCTATTTTTTCCTTGTCAAGCTTAATGGAGCTTCTTTCCAAAAGGTCTTCAATACTTATGGGGCGAATGGCTTTTGCCTGAAATTTACCGTTAATCCAGTCTTTTAAAGGAGGTATTTCTTTAATTCTAAGATGATGTTTTAAACACTCTTCTGTTATCTCTGCTTTTCGTTCTTTGGATATTTTTGCATCATCAATAGCCAGAATTATTTCAGATACATTATTTTCAGGAATAATCTTACTGAATGCTTTGTCTGGAAGGTAAATGGGTACGCCCGATGTATATTTATTGCGCAATGAAACATTGTCATCAATAAATCCTGTCACCCTGACGTTCATCGAATTATCCATCATTAAGGTATTATGGGTAACTTGCCCTTTCCAACCTGCACCGTAAATCATAATATTTTGAGGATTTTTATGACTGCTAAACCAAATCTGAAATATCAATTTTACTATTAGTCGCGATAGTATTAAGATTGTTGTGATCAAAAAGAAATGAATGATGGTTACAGAATAGGGAATAATCAGAAACGACGGGGCACCTGCTTGTCTTCCGGCAAATGAAGAAGCGATTATCAGAAAACCGGCACACACTGTTGCGGAAATAATATGCAATACATCCTCTGATGTGCTGTGACGCAAAATGCCTGCATACGATTTTGATTTCCAAAAGCACAGGGTAAAAGCCGGCAAAATAATCAACAAGTGGAACATAGAAATATATGTATCAACATCCGCCAGATCAAAATTGAATCTTAGCAGAAACGCCATAAACCAGGATAATGATACTATTCCCAAATCAAAAAACAATACCAACCACTTCGGCATATAGTTTTTTGAAAAATAATGTATAATACGTTTCATCTTTTGTTAGTCTTTAGTGTTAAAAAAGCAATTTTCAAAATCATACTTTTAACGACAGGAAGGTTCCTATGGTCAAAAAAAAAATAGCATTGCACAGGTTATAATTGCATGTTTAGAGTAATTCTATTTTTACAATTT
>JBEPWN010000531.1:0-2142 GCA_041642395.1 Marinilabilia sp.
ATGGGATATCTATTTTTCACCTCTCTAATTATTCTGGGAGTAGTATTTGGTGCATTTGAGATTATTGATCAAACTTTATTTAAGAATACCTCTCAAGAGACAATGCAGTGGCTTTACTTCAGCCGCGGGGTTATTGTTTCGCTTTTGCTTATGGTTTGGGCAGCGTGGACGGTCTATAACTACCGTGAGTATTATGAGGATCAGCTTGAGGCTACTAAAATGCGCTATAGCGATATCATTGAGCATTCGGCTGATGCGATTATTTCTATTGACAACGATAACCACATCACATCGTGGAATAAAGGAGCTGAAGAAATGCTTGGTTGGCAGCGCGATGAAATCATTGGAGAGTTGATAACCGATATTATCCCCAATGAACTTATTGAGATGCAGGAACTTGAGTGTATTGAGTTTGGCATGAAATACAAAGGGAATGTCAGTAATTATGAGACGGAACGATTGACCAAAACGGGCGAAAAGAAGTTGGTTAATTTGACGGAATCATATATTCGAAACAAGGACGATGAGATTGTGGGACGCTCCCAGATTTTACGTGATCTTACGGATATCAAAATGAAGGAAGAGCAGATTCAACAGTCAGAGCGGTTGGCTACGGTAGGACATATGGCCGCTGGTGTGGCTCATGAGGTGGGAAATCCGCTAACAGCAATTTCTTCGCTTGTCCAGGTTTGCCAGCGCAAGACAGATGACGATTTTATTCAGGATCAGCTGAAAAAAGTACGCGACCATATTCAGCGCATTAACAAAATTGTACGCGATTTGGTTGACTTTTCGCGGCCATCAAGTATGCAGGCCGAAAATGTGCAAATAAACGAAATTATAGAGTCAGCCGTTGGATTATTGCAGCACGATGCCCGCTGTCGCGATGTGGAATTTGAGATGAACCTTTCCAACAACCTGCCGCTTGTTTCTTGTGTGCCCGATCAAATTCACCAGGTGCTAGTAAATCTGTTGCTGAATTCTGTTGATGCGATGGAAGGCGAAGATAATCCCAAGGTAACGATTGTAACGAAAGAGCAAGACGGCATGGCAAAACTTACGGTCTCGGATATTGGAAAGGGAATAAGGAAGGAGCATCAATCTCGAATATTTGAACCCTTTTTTACCACGAAAGAAGTGGGAAGTGGAACGGGTTTGGGGCTTTCGGTTAGTCACGGTATAATCAACAAAATTGGGGGTTCCATTCAAGTGGAATCAGACTACGGGGAAGGAACAACATTTATTATCAAACTACCGACTAAAAATTAATTTATGAACGGATCGATTTTAATTGCAGATGATGAAGACAGCATCAGGGAATCACTAACCATTGTGCTGGAGGATGAAGGATATAATTGCACAGCGGTGAAAGATGGCAGTGAAGCTATTGATGCGATTGACAAGGCCAGTTACGATATTATTGTTACCGATTTAAAAATGCCGGACACCAACGGTATTGAGGTTCTTGAATATGCCTTAAAGCATTCATCGGATACGTTGACGATTATAATCACGGCTCACGGAACTATTGAAACTGCTATTCAAGCGCTTCGTAAAGGTGCTGCTGATTATATTTTAAAGCCCCTTGAATTTGATGAAGTGCTCATCCGAATTAAGAATTTGCTGGATCAGAAAAGCCTGGCCCAGGAGAATAAATATTTGCGTGAGCAGATCGATAAGGAGTATAACTTCAATCATATCATTGGAGAAAGCTCAGCCATGAAAAACGTCTATAAAATGGTGGAGCGAGTCAGCCAGGCAACAAGTAACGTTTTAGTTACGGGACAAAGTGGTACGGGAAAGGAACTGGTGGCCCGGGCTATTCACTCCAACAGTGATCGATCCAGCAAGCCATTTTTGGCGATAAATTGTGGAGCTATTCCTGAAAACTTGGTTGAGTCGGAGCTTTTTGGCCATAAGAAAGGGTCTTTTACCGGTGCCAATGCTGACAAGGATGGCGTATTTGTTGCAGCCCACGGAGGTACGGTATTTTTGGATGAGGTGGCAGAAATACCCCTCAATCTGCAGGTTAATTTATTGCGTGTTCTTCAGGAGCGGGAAGTAAAACCGGTGGGATCAAACCAAATGATTTCGTTTGATACACGAATTATTGCAGCAACAAATAAGGATTTAGAGAAAGAG
>JBEPWN010000532.1:0-2141 GCA_041642395.1 Marinilabilia sp.
CATCTTAATGATGCAAAAAAAGAACTGGCAAGCAAAGTGGATCGTCATGCCAGTCTGGGCGAAGGGTATATGGGGCTTACCACATTCTCACGAATGATGAAAGATATTCGGTTCAATGACGTAGCAGTTATATTGGAAACTCCTAATCCGGACATCTGGGCTAAAGAAATTGAATGGTTGAGAGAAATGGAAGTGTATTGATTATTTTAGGTAAGCTTTTTGCATAATAAAAAGGAAACAACATCTGATTGAATGAACGGAATATTTCGATATAACTTGCTTTTAATTGTTTTTATTGTGTCAGCTTACTGTCTTGATGGTCAAAACATTAGGACAGAAGATATGGCTGGTGATGAAGTTCATTTGCTTGAATCGAACGTTCTTAATGGAGATACTGTTCCTCACATAATGCTGAGGGAGGTGAAAGTTGTACCTGAATGGAAGTTTCAAAGCAAGCGTGAACATCGCCAATACAATCGACTTGTGCGAAATATTAAAGTAGCCCTGCCTTATGCCCGCATGGCTTCCCGGCAGTTGAGTGAAATCAACACTGAGCTGGAAGGACTGGATGATGAGAAGGAAAGGAAGGAATACCTTAAAGTAGCCGAAAAGAAACTTTTTAAGGATTTTGAGCAACCTTTGCGAAAACTGACCTTCTCGCAGGGACGTATGTTAATAAAATTGATTGATCGTGAAACAGGTAATACAAGTTACAGTTTGATTAAAGATTATAAGGGCGGGTTTTCGGCTTTTTTCTGGCAGTCAGTGGCCAGGTTGTTTGGATCCAATCTTAAAGATGAATATGATGCCGACCAGGAGGATCGAATGATTGAGCATATCGTAATCCTGATTGATAACGGGATGTTATAGGGATGAATTCATGACTTTTCGCTACATCAAATTTATTACGGCATCAACCACATTTTCGGCTCCTTCGGCTATATGTGTAATGGAGGCATCCAGCATGTAACAGGGCGTTGATGCAATTTTTCGTTTTTTGTCTATGATCACCTGTCCGTGTGTTGTATTTATATGTTTGGCCCCCATTCGTTTAAGGGCTTCAGCGGCTGCCTGCTCCGAGCCAATGGTTACTTCTACTTCACCAAGTACTTTGGCAACAATAACCGGAGATATGCACAGGGCACCAATTGGTTTTCCCATTTTATTAGTGTCGAGTATTGCTTTTTCCACTTCGGGATGAACGGAGCAATCGGCACTATCGAAAGCAAAAGTGCTCAGGTTTTTGGCTACTCCAAGTCCTCCTGGTAACATTAATGCATCAAAATCTGAAGCATCAAAACCGCTTAAAGGTTTTATATTACCACGGGCAATGCGGGCAGACTCTACGAGTACATTTCGCTTTTCATCCATTTCATCACGGTTAATGTGGTTGATTACGTGGAATTGTTCCATGTCAGGAGCGAAGATTTCATAATCAGCACCTGCTTTTTCTATGGCCCAAAGCGTAAATACCGCTTCATGAATTTCGGATCCATCGTAAACTCCGCATCCGGAAAGGATTACAGCTATTCTCTTGTTTTCTGACATAATGGATTGTATTTTGTATTGTTCGATCATTTTTAATATAATGGATTTTGTTTTCTAGTGCAAAAAAAAATGGAGCTATGAGTAAAATACGAACTTTTGTGGCAATCCGGGTCCGGGGAATTATCCCTTTAGAAGCATGGATGACTCATCTAAAAACCTGCAATTTTGCAGAGCGCATTAAATGGAACGAGAGCGGGAATTGGCATTTTACGCTAAAATTTATAGGGGATATCAATGAAAGTCAACTGGATATTTTGAAGGAATCGTTAGAGTCTGAGCTTCGTGGCTTTCCCTCTGGCAAGGTTGAATTATGGGGTGCCGGTTTTTTTGGAATTAAGACAAATCCGAAAGTGTTATGGACTGGAATCGCCCCAAGTGAATGGCTGAATGAATTGAAAGAGAAAGTGGAAAAAGCCGTTTCAGTGTTGGAACTGCCTGTTGATGATCGTCCATTCCGGCCTCATCTTACCCTGGGCAGGATTAAACACCTTAAGGATTCTGCCCCTTTTATTAAAGAGGTGAAAGAACAGCAATATACGGTGTGGGGAGAACAGGAAATTGACCGGGTGATACTCTTTAAAAGTAAATTAACT
>JBEPWN010000533.1:0-2140 GCA_041642395.1 Marinilabilia sp.
TTTTAAATATAAACAACTAATTCAAAAATTCTTATAAAAGTTAACGGACTATTAATATTTATACAACCTAAGAAACCAATATGTTCTTGTTTTTTGATCAACAGGGATATATTGTATTCAGGACTAACTATTAGTGAAGATTAAAGCGCTTTTTTTATTGTTCTGCTGCTATGGCATTGGTTAAATTTAAATGTGCAATTGTTTCCGATTTTTTACAACTTACACAATAAATCGAATCTGAATTCCCGCAATTAAAGGGCGAAAAAAAGATGGTGCTATTCCATCAATTGAGGTCGAATAAATATAATTATTATCTTTATCGTGTCACGAAAATATTTTAGGTAACATCATCAATAGACCGTTAGATTTTTAAATAAAACTAAATCAGTCAGTAGTTTTTAGTCAGTAGTGGGGATTTCAGATACTGCCATATCCAAAGATCTAAAAAAATCATATAAGTAATATTTTTTTAGAGCCTTATGATTTTAGTTAGATGAAGATAAATCTTATGGATTTGATAATATGAAACTTAACAAAAAACTCTTGAATTTTAAACAACTGGCTGACAAGTTTTTGAAAATGCTTAACGGAGTATTAATCATAAAATCATCATTATGAATTTCAGGTTTGCAATTCTCATTACATTCTTATTTCTGGTTTCTCATATTCCATATTCACAAAGTATTACGGGAACCATTACCGATGCATCAACAGAATCTCCGCTCCGGGGAGCGAACATAACCGTTTCACCCGGAAACACAGGTACAGTGTCTGCTATGGACGGAACCTTTAAAATATTTGTGCCGGAACCTGGAAAATACACTATAAATTGCTCTTTTGTAGGTTATTTTAGTGAGGAAAAAACAGTAAAAACTGACAGTAAAACGGTAATAATTAATTTTCAACTCATGCCCGCCCCTCATCCCATTGGTGAAGTGGTAATAGAAGGACAGATTACAGGGCCCGTTAAACGGGCCGGTGATGCTCTTTACACCGGCACAGCCATAACAACTCACGGCATTTCCCTGATGGGTGCATCAGCGAGCAACAGCGTTTACAACTCACTGGCAATCATGCCCGGTATCACAATTGAAGGCAATGATCCATACGGACTATCAGAAAAAACGGTACGTATTCGCGGAATTCGCAGCACTTTCAGCGGGATGACCATCGAAGGATTTCCGAATTACGGCATCATGCCCATCGGCGCCCGCGATTACATATACGACATGGAAAACATGAAAAGCGTATCGGTATATAAGGGTGCAGCACCATCTGATCTGGGCACAGCAACCGGCAGCAAAGGAGGAGTGGTTGAACTGAAATACAACAAACCTGCAGATTCGGTAAAGGTGGGCTTGAAACAGGCAGGAGGTTCATCATCATATCTGCGTTCTTTTGCAAGAATCGATATGGGCAAGCTCAGGCCAAATTCAAAAGCATTCATTTCCCTGTCGCGCACCCGGGCTGATAAATGGAAAGGACCTGGCACACTGGGGCCGCGCTACAACGCGGCATTTGGCATCACACAAAATTTTGAGAATAATACAACCATTGAAGTATTTGGAAATTACAATATCATAGACCGCCATCATTTCAAAGAATTATCGTACCAGGAAGCCTCAGACATCGCAAATAACTACGATAAGGATTTCTCGTCTTCGCAAACAGGCATTCCGGACCAGGACCTGAACTATTACAATTACAACAAGGGCGAATATATAAACCGGGATCTCATGGCAATGGCATCACATAGATTTTCACCGGCTGTTAAAATACAACTGAAAGGCTATGTTTCAAGTGAAGATGCCGATTATAACGAATCAGTGAAACGCGCATCCGGAAATTTTGTTCTCAACAGAATGCGTGACATAAACAGAGCAGGCATAATTCCTGAGATGCATGGAAGATCAATGGGTTACAAATACACTCTGGGATACTGGTATGAATCATCAGACAACAATGCCTATGTTTTTAACTCACGCATCGTCCCAACAGGATTAGAAATGATTGGCTATGGCTACTACACCAGGAAAGCCGATTTAAGCAAAATACATAGCCCTTATCTGAAAGTGGCCAATACCATTGGTCGTTTTAGATGGCAGGCAGGACTCAAATATTTTCATTACCGCGAACCGGC
>JBEPWN010000534.1:0-2130 GCA_041642395.1 Marinilabilia sp.
AGCTTGGAGTTTATGTACCGGTTGGCTGGAGCTTGAACGCAAAAAACATAGGTTGATTTTTATCCGGACAAAAGTGAGATTGATTTTTTCCCGGACAATAGCATACAAGCATTAAAAAGAGCATAACTATAACAAATCAAGTTTCATTAACCATTTAAAAGCGTTATTTTTGTGCGATCCAACTTATATTAAACAGGGAAAAGCACCAGGAAGGTGATATTACCAGAAGAATTGATGTCTTTTAGAATAAAAAGTTGGTGGATTATAATGGCCACGTTTGTGGATTGCATTGTTTAAAAGATTTTTTAAAAAAATATTTTTATGTCCAGCACTACTGATGAAACTGCACCTGCCGCCAAAGGCAATTTTATTAATCAGGAGATAGAGAAAGACCTGCAAGAAGGCAAGAATGGCGGAGCTGTTCTCACCCGTTTCCCTCCCGAGCCCAATGGATACCTGCACATTGGCCATGCCAAATCAATTTGTCTTAATTTTGGTCTTGCCGAACAATACAAGGGCGGATGTAACCTGCGTTTTGATGATACCAATCCTGCCAAAGAGGAGGTAGAGTACGTGGATTCCATAAAGCAGGATGTTCGCTGGCTTGGATTCGAATGGGAAGGTGACGAGCACTATGCTTCAGACTATTTCGATCAGCTTTTTGAATGGGCCGTTAAGCTTATTAAAACCGGGAAAGCTTACGTCGATGATCAGAGCGCTGAAAAAATTGCTACTCAGAAGGGAACTCCTACTGTGCCAGGTGTAGAAAGTCAGTTTCGCAACCGGAGTGTTGAAGAAAACATGGATCTTTTCATGCGCATGAAAAATGGCGAGATCAAAGAAGGTGAGAGGGTATTGCGTGCAAAGATAGATATGGCTTCCTCTAATATGCATATGCGCGATCCCATCATGTACAGGGTTATTCACAAAAGCCATCACCGCACAGGCGATAAGTGGTGTATATATCCCATGTACGACTTTACTCACGGGCAGAGCGATTTCATCGAAGGCATTACACATTCAATCTGTACCCTTGAATTTGAAGCGCACCGGCCGCTTTATAATTGGTTTCTGGAGCAGATACTTGAAGGTGAACCTGAGCCGGAACGTAAACCGCGTCAGATAGAATTTGCACGTCTCAATCTGAATTTTACGGTGATGAGTAAGCGCCGTCTGCTGGAGTTGGTGCAAAAAGGAATTGTGAATGGATGGAACGATCCGCGCCTTCCAACCATTTCCGGATTACGTCGCCGTGGATATACCCCTGAATCCATCCGGGTATTTGCCGACAGGGTTGGTGTGGCCCGGCGCGATAACATTATTGATGTAGCGCTTTTAGAATATTGCATACGTGAGGATCTGAATAAACGGGCCCCCCGTGTGAACGCGGTGATTGACCCCGTGAAACTGGTGTTGACCAATTATCCCGAAGATAAAGTGGAGTGGATGGAGTCGGTCAATAATCCCGAGAACGAAAGTCAGGGCAGTAGAGAGATTCCCTTTACCCGCGAACTTTTTATTGAGCGAAATGACTTTATGGAAGAACCTCCCAAAAAATTCTTTCGACTTGGGCCGGGACGTGAAGTTCGCCTGAAAAACGGTTACATCATCAAATGTGAGGACTTCAAAAAGAACGAACAGGGGGAAATTGAAGAAATTTATTGCACATATGATCCGGAAACCCGCAGTGGCATGCCGCAGCAGAGCGAACGCAAGGTAAAAGGAACGCTGCACTGGGTGAGTGCATCACACAGTGTGCCTGCAGAAGTGCGTCTGTACGACCGGCTTTTTGTGGATGAAGATCCTGCCGGGCATAAGGACAAGGATTTTAAGGAATATATCAATCCCGAATCGTTGAAAGTACTGACCAATTGCCGGGTTGAACCGTCTTTAAAAGAAGCAGAAGAATTGGATTCTTTTCAGTTTCAGCGACTTGGGTATTTTTGTGTGGATCCCGACAGCAAGCCTGATCATCTGGTGTTTAACCGAACGGTTCCCTTGAGGGATACATGGGCAAAAATGAATCAGACTAAATAGAGCCCGTCAAGGGGTTCGAGGTTTCTTTTTTCTCGGCGGTAACAGGAGCGGAATGCCAATTCGACGGTTGTTCTTTTTATTCAGCCTGCTGGG
>JBEPWN010000535.1:0-2125 GCA_041642395.1 Marinilabilia sp.
CTTTGCTTACTGTCTTGTATCAAGACAAGAAAGTAGGTCGGGGTTTAAGGGATGAAATCCCTTTTGGAAAATGTTTAGGACATTGTTTGTCATTAATCAAATGTAATTATGAAAAATTCTCCTTTCCTGATTGGTATCCCGTTCATGTTGCTCCTTTTATTTGTGTCTTGTCATCAAACTCAAAAGGATGCAGAGCCTCGCCTAACCGATTATGTAAATCCATTCATGGGCACGGATGGTCCGGGGAATACCTACCCGGGAGCTACCGTACCCTTTGGAATGGTGCAGTTAAGTCCCGATATCGGTTACTCCGGATGGGACAGGATTGCCGGCTATTTCTATCCGGATAGCATTATTACCGGATTTAGTCATCTTCATCTTACAGGAACAGGTGCCGGAGATCTTTATGATATTTTACTTACACCGGTGAACAGCAGGGCTGTTAAAACCACTCCCGAAAACGGAAACCGTCCGTATTCAACTTTTGCCCATGAAAACGAGCATGCCGAACCAGGTTATTATCAGGTCTTCCTGCAGGATTATGGTATTAATGCTGAACTAACTGCCACTAAAAGAACCGGAATTCACAATTATACTTTTTCTAAGGATGAAAATTCCGGGTTTATTCTGGATCTTGGGTACTCCCTGAACTGGGACCGGCCGGTGATGACTACTATAAAAATAGAAGACGTTCAGACCATTTCCGGATATCGGATGTCCTCAGGGTGGGCTGCCGATCAGCGGGTCTGGTTTGTGGCAAAGTTTTCGAAGCCATTCAGGAAAGCTACTCTTTTTCTGGATGGTGAAGAAGTGGAAGGCAGGGAGGCAAAAGGAACACATACAAAGATAGACCTTCGGTTTTCCACAAAGGATCAAGAAGAGGTAATGGTAAAAGTAGGAATTTCAAGTGCAGGAAGAGAAGGAGCTCTGGCCGCTATCGAATCTGAGGCCCTTCAATGGGACTTTGACGCTTACCGTGAACAGGCCTCGGATATTTGGGAGAACGAACTAAGCAAAATCAAAGTGGAGAGCACCAATGAAGTATGGAAAAAAACTTTTTACACTACGCTTTATCAGTCTATGCTGGCGCCTACTCTTTACAGTGATGCCAATGGATATTACAAAGGAGCTGATGGAGAAATCCACAAAGCAGAAGGGTATGAAAAATACGACACCTTTTCTCTCTGGGACACTTTCCGGGCTGCTCATCCGCTTTATACCATTATGCATCCCGACAGGGTTCCGGATATGATACAATCTATGCTCAGCCACTACCGGGAGACCGGATTGTTGCCGGTTTGGTCAATGCAGGGAAATGAAACCAATATGATGATTGGTTACCACGCAGTGCCCGTAATTGTGGATGCGTGGTTCAAGGGCATTGGCGGGTTTGATCCGGAAGAGGCATTTGAGGCTTGCAAAGCCAATGCAATGTCTGATGATCACGGGATTAAGGAATACCGGGAGTTGGGGTATGTTCCGATCACTGAGGAACATGAAAACTGGTCGGTTTCCAAAACACTGGAGTATGCCTACGACGACTGGTGCATAGCCATGTTTGCCAAAGATCTGGGGAAAATGGAAGATTATGAATATTTTATGAAGCGGGCAGGTAACTGGAAAAATCATTTTGATCCTGAAACCGGTTTTATGAGACCCCGCCATGCGAATGGTGATTTTATTGAGGAGTTCGATCCCAAGGAATACACCAATCACTTTTGTGAAAGTAACGGATGGCACTATTTCTGGTTTGTTCCTCATGATATTGAAAGTCTGAGAGACAAGCTGGGTGAAGACCGATTCAGTCAACGACTCGACAGTATGTTTACTTATGCGCCAGGTAAATCTGATGACTTACCAATATTCAGCACAGGTATGATTGGTCAGTATGCACACGGAAATGAACCAAGTCATCATGTTGCTTATCTATACAATTATACGGGAGAATATTGGAAAACACAGAAGCGGGTCCGTCAGATTCTGACCAATATGTATCTGCCCGAACCCAATGGTCATTGCGGGAATGAAGATTGTGGCCAGATGTCTTCCTGGTATGTATTCAGCTCAATGGGCTTCTATCCCGTAAATTCAGCCGATGGGAAGTACCACATTGGAAGTCCTTTAT
>JBEPWN010000536.1:0-2124 GCA_041642395.1 Marinilabilia sp.
TTCTGGTCATAAACTTCAATGGAGAGCTCAGCATCACCCTTTGAATAGTGAACCACCCACAATTTTTGAAAATCATAACTAAAATAAAACTCCGCAGCACCATTGATGTGATTGAAGAGATTATTTTGTTGAAATTCTTTTATTTCACCTGTCTGTTCCCATCCAGGGATTTCAGGAGCCTCAAAAGAAGTGGCACCGGCGATAAACCCCGATGCCAGAAAAAATAGCAGGAATATTGTTTTCATAAAATTTTTCAGTTAAACCAGAAATTCGGTTGGAACGTTTCGGATGCGGGCAATATTGGTAACTTTTGTCCGAACATCGAACCCTGCTTTGCAAGCAACAGTGCATTGGGTACATCCGGCACAAGGATCATCCGAAAGACCAAGTGCCAGAACCGTGTCACGGGCTTTTGCAGGATAAGCGTAGGCGTAATTATACATATAGGAACGCATAAGATCGGAAACGGGCAGATCATGCATGCATTGCCCAAGGCATTCATTACAACCTTTACAGAACATGCCGGTTTCATTCATTGCCAGTTGAAGATCTTCTTCCTCTTTGGGAGAGAGGTTAACATTCTCGGCCACGGACCAGTTTTCCATCAGCATTTCATAAGAAACAATGCCGGGAATACAAGTATGTACATGAGGATTTGACAATGCAAATTTTAAAGCAGCCTTTCCATTTACAGGCTTGGTTTTATCTTCATCGAGCCATCCTCCTGCCATATTTTTCATTCCCACAATCCCGATCCCGGCCTCATGGGCATTTTTGAGGGCCCCATTCAAATCAGCATCATCCGCATGACGAAAGTTGTAAGATGTAAGAATTACTTCATAGAATCCTTTATCAACAGTGGCATTGATCAAATTGGCCATATTACTGTGAGTAGAAAAACCAACGTGTTTGGTCTTCCCTTGTAATTTGGCCGTTTCCATGGCCTTCACAAAATTTTCATTATACAAATAATCAATATCACTCACCGCGTGAAGATAAAGAATATCGACATAATCCATTTGCAATCTTTTCAGACTGACATCAAGCATGTTAAGGAAATCATCAACTGAACCATCGTTTGGTGGTTTAATTTTGGTGGCTAAGACAAAAGATTCACGGGGCTTATCTTTAAAAAAATTACCCACCATCTCTTCATTACGGCCATCCTGATATACATGAGCGGTATCAAAATGTGTAATCCCGATTTTGTACGCTGCACTTAGAATATTAGGATTATCTGCCCGCATTACCCCCATGCTAACAATGGGTACCTTAATTCCTGTATTTCCAAGAGTTCTGAAAATAATCTTCTTTTCGTTATTGGGAGCACCCGTAGCTTCAGCAGCCATTCGACTACCGGTTGTGGCAAATCCAGCTGTGGCAGCTGCCCCCAATCGCAGAAAATTCCGTCGGTTTATGCTTGATTTATTCATAGGAATATAATGTTTTAGGCGTTTCACGGGAAGAATCAATTGTTTAAAAATAAAGAATAAAATTCAAAAACACAAAAAAAAAGGTTGATCTCAATTGAGATCAACCTTTTTTTTATTTTCATCAAAAAACTTATATTCTAAAAATGTAAGAGAATCGGAGGGAATCACCTTAATACCAAACCCAAACTCAAGTTTCCACCTCAAAATTTTCGATGGGAAACCTTGTTTAAGGTAGGCATAAATGTAAGGATGAACCCACAGGGTCAATTTTTTCTTTTTAAGCTCTTGCACTACAAACCGGAGTTTAAGATCTAAAGTATCGACAAACAAGATGGAAGGTGTAATTTCACCAGTGCCATTACATACAGGACACTTTTCATTGGTGTTAATATGCATCTCGGGTCTCACTCTTTGCCGGGTAATCTGCATAAGACCAAACTTACTCAACGGCAGGATATTATGCTTTGTCCTGTCAGAATCCATGGACTCTTTCATCTTATCAAAAACACGTTGACGATGTTCGGCTGTTTGCATGTCAATAAAATCGACAACAATAATACCTCCCATATCACGTAATCGCAACTGCCTGGCAATTTCTTCGGCGGCAGCGACATTGACTTCAACAGCATTGGTTTCCTGATCGGATGAAGATCGTGACCGGTTGCCACTGTTGACATCAATTACATGCAAT
>JBEPWN010000537.1:0-2115 GCA_041642395.1 Marinilabilia sp.
CAATGGTGGTGCCCAGTCCAAGATCCTCTCCAATCCGGTGATCCATTGTTCTTCGATATGCCACAATAGACCATAACGCGATGGAGGGATCGGGTGTCGGCATATATATTTTCAGGTTGGCATCAAACCGGGTGTCGTTCAGATTGTTTCTGCGGTAATAGACCAAAGGTTCGAAATACAAATCGCGGTCCGTTACTTTCCAGGAAGTCCCTGCATGAAGATGGATGTCTATTCCCTGATCGGGTTCCCATTCCGATTTATACATGGGGTTATTTTGCGACAAAATGTTGGATGCTGCTACTCCGATGTGATAATTGTTTATTTCGAGCATCATTCCCGAATTGGCGTTGAATCCTGTCCCGCTTTCACCTGTTCCGGTAATAATGGGATCCAGGCCGGCGTCTTCAGCGAAGTTGCTGTAATCAATGGAGCTTTGTTCAAAAAGTGCTGAAAGTCCAAAATGTAATGTTGTGAAACCTCTGGAGTTTTCACGCAATTTCACCTTCACCGATAATGATTGCTGAAGCCCCATTCGTTTAAAATTACCATTGCGGTCGTTGTAGATGTATGTTCCTGTTCCCAAGTTGTTGGGCAATGATGTCTGAAAAGACAATAATTGGGTTGTTGGGGCCAGATCTACACCAAACCATTGTTTCTGAAAGAAACCGTTAAAAGTGGTGCATTCCTTGTTTCCCGCATCGGCCGGATTTATCAGAAACAGATCATAAACATATTGATTGGTAATGAAATACTTCTGCGCATAATTATGTAGTGTAAAGGATAACAGGTAGATCAAGATCAAATATTTCCTCATGTTGAACTGGATTTTTTTGGGACTTGTGGTTAGTGTTGCTTAAAAAAATAGAGATGCCAGGTGGGTTATTCATGTCATCTCTTTGTTGGATTATCGTTTTACTGTTACATTTCCTTTTATGATCTTATCTACCGGTTTAAGGTGGATTACATACCAGTAGTCGTCCGAAGGAACTGGTTTGTTAAGATATGTACCATCCCAGCCTGGCGAATCAGCGATTAAGAATTTTCGCAATAATTTGCCGTAACGGTCATAAATGGAAATGGTTGAATCAGGTAAGCGATCAATGTCATCGATTATCCATACATCATTGTATCCGTCACTGTTGGGCGTGAAAAAGCCCGGAATATTGATTTCGTATTGTGAGTCACTATAAAAAACAGTAACAGCTGTACATCCGTTGTGATCTTCAACATATACCGTATGCTCACCATTTTCAATGTTCTTAAATGTATTCTCAGGTTGCATATTGCCTTCGTCGTCCAGTGCATAAGAATATGGCTGGGTGCCATTCTCGGCAAAAACCGTTGCCTGTGCATAATAAGTGGTGTCAAGCCTGGCAATTTGGGGCGCCGGATGATATTCCACAATCGCTGTATCTCGAAGGTAATGGCAACCGTCATATATTTCTACCCAGTATTCGCCCGATTCTCTTATCGTATCGGTTTGGGCAGTTGATGAACTACCCCAGCGATAACTCTGAATGAATGTTATTATTTCTTCACCTGCGTACTCCTCAATAATTTGAGTTCCTGCATCAAGTACCAGCTCTTCAGGTTCACAAGCGGTTGTGTCTGTCAAAGAAAAAGGTAATGGTGGTAAAGCCGAAACAACTTTTGTATCCCAGCCCTGGCAATTATGTTCATCGGTTACGGTTACCCGGTTTAGCGTATCCATCAGATTAGCTGCAATCGCACGACTGCTACTGCCATCATGCCATTCGTAGCGGTCAAATCCTTCCGGCGCCTCAATAGTTACAGGACATTCTCCCGGACACACATGTAAATCGGGACCTAATTCCACCTTTGGAACAGGATGCCAGGTTAAAGTCATTTCATCACCGTTCCTACAGCCATTTTCATCAACCACTTCAACTGAATATGAACCTCGTTCTACCTTGATTGAGTTAACTTTGGTTACTCCTGTGGACCAGTATATTTCAGGATAATCGCCTATTGAAAGGGTTGCGGTTAATCCTGCACATCCTTCAACGTCGGGTCCCAGGTCCACAGAGGGAAGGGGATGTACGTCCACTTCAATCTGGCGGGCTGAAGAGCAGCCATTTTCGGTCCAAACTTCCA
>JBEPWN010000538.1:0-2102 GCA_041642395.1 Marinilabilia sp.
AAAAGATCAGTTGCGTTTATCAGCACCCCACATTAATTTATTTCTCAGAGTAGCATAAAAACTCTGGTTGGTCCTTTCTACCATATTAATGGTAAAATCAGCTTTTCTAATTTTAAGTTCTGTGCATTCATCTACTATCACACTTCGTGAATCCAGCGAGGCAAGAAATTTACCCCCCCGGCCTTCCACCTTTAGTGTCAGCTCCATATTATCGGGAACAACCAAAGGCCTCACAGTAAGATTATGAGGAGCGATGGGTGTAATAATGATATCCTGTGATGTGGGATGCATAATCGGGCCGCCAACACTCAAAGAATAAGCCGTCGAGCCTGTTGGTGTACTCACAATCAACCCGTCTGCCCAGTATGAATTCAGAAATTCGTTGTTCAGATACGCATGAATGGTTATCATGGATGAACTGTCTCTTTTATGCACCGCCAACTCATTCAAAGCATAGTTGAATCCGCCTTCAATATTGCTGGGCATGGTAAGTTCCAGCAATGAAAGCTCTTTTACCTGATATCTTCCGCTTTCGATCTCTTCGAGAGCCGATGGAAGTTCATGCCGTGAAATATCGGCCAAAAATCCAAGACGCCCGCTATTGATACCGACAATAGGAATGCCGGAACGACGAACAAGAGTAACAGCCTCCAGAAATGTTCCGTCACCTCCGATACTGAAAAGCATATCAACGGGAGGCAAATCCTGCGCTCCTGAATAAATGCCACACCCCTGAGGTTTTATTTTTACTTCGGTTAAAAGAAAATCGTAAAAGGGCTTATAAACATAGATTTTGATCCCTTTTTGATTAAAAAAATCAAATAACTGATGGCAGTTTTCGTAGAATATTTTTCCGAAACTTTTACCGAATATGGCAACTTCCATTTTTGACAACGAAGATAAATAATTTGAAATGGATTCAGACAGATTAACTCAATATTTAATACACATGGATTTACACATCCAGATACTTCATCAAAGAATCATAATTCCTTCGGGTGGTATCATCCAATTGTGTTTCGCCAATGTAAGTTGCAGAAACCCTGTAACCATATCGGTCAAAAGAATTGATTACCCCATGGGCATCAACGCGATTGAGCTTAATTGTTATTTTGAGCTGGTCTGAAGAATTAACCTGCGATACATACAAACTCAGAATTTTGGAATCTGAATCTTCCACTATACGAGCAATTTCAGAAAGAGAATAATCCCTGGGTGACACTTCAATCTCCACAATACCACCGGGCGTATTAGCGGCAATAAGTTCTGAAAATCGCAGTAACAATTCATTTTGTGTTACCACCCCCATGTACTCTTTATCGGGATTAAGCACAGGAACCAGAGTCAGCTTAAGACGGGCAGCGATCTCAATAACATCATAGATGTGCTGATGACCGAACACATATGGTTGCATCAGCGATAATTGATGGTTACCCAGGGGCTCGTCAGCAGCATTAAAATCGTAAATATCCGAATCCGAGATCAAACCCAAGAAAACACGGTTGTTAACAATTGGCAGATGAGAAACCCTGAAGGTTTCCATCCAGCCCAGAGCATCAAGTCCGGTGTCCGATGTCCTGAGTGCAGGAACAACCTCTGATAATAAATCTTTTGCCAGCATAAAATGCGCTTTCAGGAAATACTTTGTAACTTTGCACTTAACAATAGATCGTTAGATTATTAGATGTTAGATATTAGATAGATTGTATCGTATTTAAAAACAATTGTTTAACACTATGAGCGTTTAAAAGTTAAACAGCTGACTAACAATCTATTACAAAAGCTAACGACCTATTGTACTTAAATAAGTACTCAATTAAGGTGCCAGTAATTACTATTGGCGGAATTTACATTCAAATTTTTAAACAATCAACCTATTTCAAGGTTTTCTGAATTTCATATTGTTTTTTTATAATTAGCAGGCACTACCAATTATGACAAAATTAAGCGTAAACATCAATAAAATAGCAACCTTGCGCAACTCCAGAGGCGGCAACACTCCCAACGTTGTGAAAGCAGCAATTGACGTTCAGAAATTTGGTGCACAGGGGGTTACGGTACACCCCCGGCCAGATGAACGACACATCAGATACAAGGATGTA
>JBEPWN010000539.1:0-2094 GCA_041642395.1 Marinilabilia sp.
TATACAGCTCTGGCCTTCCATGTCCGTTACACCACCACAACCGGGGATTCTCAATACTAAAAGATAATACAACCTGCTGCTTCCCTTTCTCGATATTTTTGATCTGACAGGCAACAATTATTTGGTCGGAAAAATTATCAACAATAACATCAACTGTTTGCTCACAGAGGCTGGTTAAATTAACTATAGCTTCCAGAACTGCAATTTCATGACTAACGGAGCTTTGTTTTAAATAAACATTGTCAATTCGCAATTGATTCCACGCATGCATCTCAACAGACCGCCATATTCCTGAAGTCACAAACCTGGGACCCCAGTCCCACCCATAATGATATCCTGCCTTACGGGTAAAAACACTTATTTTATTGGGGCCCAAACCTCCATTCTCACTCTGATCATTTACCGCCATCAACCGCAGACCATAAGCACCCTGTTCGGATAATCCTTTTCTTACAGGTGACTTAAAATGGATTTCTAACTCATTTTCGCCTGATATGATTACCTCTTTTATATTCACATGCCAGGTGCGAAACATATTATCTGCCTCCAACAACAAATGGCCGTTGAGGAACACACAAGCATAAGTATCCAGACCATGAAAAAACAGTTCAACGGCATCATGCTCGATTATTTCCGGATCCATTTCAAAGGATGTACGATATTTCCACTCAACTTTGTCAATCCATTGCTGATCGTGTTCATTGGTCCGGTAAAAGGGATCCTCAATAACCCCATTCATCATGAGATCAGTGTGAACTGTTCCGGGCACTATTGCAGGCAGCCACTCTTCGAGCCCGGCCTGCGAAAATTGCCAACTGTCATTTAATCCGGTTATCACCATACAATGGATCGTTAGATCTTTAAATATTAGATGGATAGCATCATAGTAATAGATCATTATATACCATAAGCATCTGTATTGTGTTGAAAAGCAACTACTTTACAATTTGCATTTTAACCAATGGACTGACAATTAATCACAAACACATACGGGTTATTAACCGCAAAGACCTCTTTAAGATTCAGCAGCCCTTCGTCTTTCCAGTTCGGCAATAACCTCAACCATTTTTTTGTCGCTCAATTTATAGAAAATCATAAATCCACCGGAAATTAGCGCACCTGCGGCCGGCACGAAGCTCATCATATATTTGATGCCTTCGATGGTACCGGGGCTCTGCTGTACATTGGCCTCAAACCCAAAAAAGGCCAATAACCATAACGTAATGGATCCTCCAAGTGTCCATCCAAGCTTTTGGGACATGCTGGATGCAGAGAAAACCAGGCCTGTTGCCCGTCTACCGGTCTTGTATTGCGAATAATCAGCAGCATCGGCATACATCGACCACATAAGAGGAAAAATAATACCGGCACAGAAACTGATCAGAGCCTGAAGGAGATAAATATAGAAGTAATTATCCCTGTCACTGAAATAAAATAAAACACTTAAAAAGGAAGCCATAAACATGGCATACATATAAGTTTTGCGCTTTCCAATAAAGGCAGAAACCGGTTTTGCCATGATTACCCCCACCATATTTGCAGCCTGTCCCAGAAAAAGATAAAGCGTACTATAAGCAAAAGTGGCTGAAGAAATAGAGAGCGCAGTTTCATCAATTACATAATACTTAAAGTAATACATTGCCACACCATCCCGGATGGAATTAAAGATAAGCGTCATAACCCCTGCACCCAAAATTACAAACCATGGGGTGTTTTCCAGAAGATTCTTAAAGTCCTCCTTCAGACTGCTTTTTTGATCTTTAGGCGGCTTAATGCGCTCACGGGTCCAGGAAAAAGTCATCAGAAAAAACCCAATGGCAATGACCCCGATTACGGTCATGGTCAATTGGTAAGAAATTTCTGTGCCGACACCTGCTACATTGTTAAAAAAGTCGACTGTTGGTTGAAAAATAGCCACCACCAGCAAACTTCCGGCAAAAGCAAACACCATACGATAGGATGCAAAGCTGGTACGTTCATTTGAATTGGCGGTCATCACTCCAAGTAAACTGGCGTAGGGAACATTAATGGCTGTATAGGCCATCATCATAAGGGTATAAGAAATATAGGCATAAATAATTTTGCCATTCACAC
>JBEPWN010000540.1:0-2094 GCA_041642395.1 Marinilabilia sp.
GAACGTTAGATTTTTAGATGTTAGATATTAGATGGATTGTATCATATTAAAAGACAACCTCTTACCATTATGACCGACTGTAGTTTTAAGGTGCGTGTATCATGGGAGATTGCTTCGGGCATAGCCCTCGCAAAGACAGACCCTTCGCTGAAAGAAGAAGAGTTAGGAAGAGGGCAGAGCAGCAATGCCGCTCCAGGTGTTATGACGCAAAGTTTTTATTATCGGATATTTGCAACAAACGCTTGATGGGGCATAACCAATTCTTTGCCAAATATTTACGAAACCTTAACAGACTCTTATTAGATGCTGCCAGCAAAAAAATTCTACCTGCTACTGCCAACACAGTAAACACAATAATCTTTTAACCGGGCCAACACAATTTCAACCTCATTTAATACCTTTGCAAAAAAAACATGAACGTGGATAAAGAACAGAAACTTGCCTGGGAGAAAGTCCCAATAGGCGAACGATTGCTCGCCGGACTGGTTGATCTGGTGATTGCAGCCATCATCTCTCTGTTCCCGAGAATTGGCTGGATATTTGGACTGATTTACCTGCTGTCCAAAGACTCCCTCTCTTTTCTGGATGGACAAAGTTTCGGAAAAAAGATATTTAACCTGAGAACGATAGCACTGCCCCACTATGCCTCGTTATCAGGCTGGCCCGAAAAATCGGTTATCCGTGGGCTTGTGCTTTTTATCCCCGTTCTCAATCTTATAGATCTTTATTATATGATCACACGAAAAGTACGTATCGCCGATCAATGGGCCGAAACCCGAGTGATCAGAAATCAGGATTTTGATACCACCGGAAGCTCAACATAAAATGTTGTCCCTTTGCCTGTTTCCGTTTCGAACCAGATATCACCATCAGCACTCTCTATCATTCCCTTCACAATGGCCAATCCAAGACCCATTCCACTGGTTTTTGTGGTAAAATTGGGCACAAACATTTTTCCGCGTATTTCTTCGGGAATACCGTTCCCGTTATCCCGGATAGAGACCATAACTTTGTTATTAGAAACCGATGTAGTTATGTGAATAATGCCTTCTCTGTCGCGCGGTATTGCTTGAACTGCATTGTTGATAAGATTATTGAACACTCCAAGCAACTGCTCACCATCGGCATTCACAATAATTTCGCTGTAGCCAGAGAAGTCGGTATAAATATTTATATCACTGCTATTGGAAAAAAGAGTTACACTACTTCTTATCTTTTCCAGCAAATCGATGTTTTCGCGTTTTGCAGCGGGCATTTTGGCAAAGTGACTAAATTCGGTCGCGATGGAGGACAATTTTTCAATCTGCTCAATCAGTGTGCTACTCACCCTTTCCATGAAATTATCAAAATCAGGTACTTTATCGTTCCATGCCCTTTGTAAATATTGAATACTCAGCTTCATAGGTGTAAGTGGATTTTTTATTTCATGGGCAATCTGACGGGCCATTTCACGCCAGGCCAGTTCGCGTTCAGTACGGGCCAGTTTGGAAGCACTTTCGGCCAGTTCATCAACCATCCGGTTGTATTCACCTACCAAACGTCCAATCTCATCATCGCCCTGGTAATCAATTTTCTCATTCTGCCGGTCAATTTTTAAATCGGCCAGTTTCGACTGTAAGACAAGCAGTGGACGCGTAATCTGACGAGCCAGGAACACAGCGATGGCAATAACAATAAATGAAAACAACAAATAGAAATTGACCACTGTCATTACCACATTAGAGACCTCTTCACGCAATTCATTATTGGCCACAAAATAAGGCACATTTACATAACCCAAAAGGATGTCATCCCGATTATAGAATGGCACATAATAGGAAGTATACTCAAGATCACCAACACTTTCGCGATCCAAAAACCGTCCCCCATTATGAAATGAAAGCTGATAATAAGCCGATGGGTTCATTTGAGCACCAATCAAGCCTTTCTCAAATAATTCGGGACGAGAGGAAGCCAGAAGATGCCCATTTGTATCAAAAAGATTGATGTCACAGAAAAATACATTGGAGATGGTCTGAAGCTGATATGTTAGATATTCCTCGCGACTGCTTTCAAGCGATCCCTCAAGTCCGATTTTGGATTCCATCTCAAGCA
>JBEPWN010000541.1:0-2086 GCA_041642395.1 Marinilabilia sp.
CGATTCCGAACTGCGCATTTAAAAATTTCGCTCCCCAGAACAAATAAAAATACCACACCGGATCGGCAAACAGTTTTCCCAGGGCCACCACCCAGGTTTGCTTGTGGCGGACAAGCGTTTTCCAGGGAACTTTAACTTTTTCGATATCACTCTGGTCGCTATTAATGTATTCCAGTTCAGCGCGGTTAACATACCTGCTTTCTGAGGGTGCACGAAAAAATATCAGCCATAAAACAATCCAACTCGCGCTAAAAATCACGGATAAGACAAATACATATTGCCATGAGCCAAAGAGGTAAATAACCAGCGGAATCAGTAATGGAGCAATTACCTGTCCGATATTGGAACCGCCATTAAAAAGCCCGGTGGCGTAGGCTCTTTCCTTTTGGGGGAACCACTCTGCAACGGTTTTTATACTGGCCGGAAAGTTGGCCGACTGCCCTATCCCAAGTCCCAAACGGGCAATGGCAAAACCAATCCAGCTTCGTGCTGCAGCATGCGATAAACTGGCTAATCCCCAAACAACTGCAGCCAGTATAAATCCTAGCCTGGTTCCAAGCCTGTCAATTACGTAACCAATAAACAAAGGTCCAATGGCATAGGTAAACTGAAAGGCCATAACAATGTAACTGAACTCTTTTTCGCTCCAGCCTAACTGCTCAGTCAGCGAAGGGGCAAGAATTCCCAGAATCACCCGGTCGAAGTAAACGATGGTGGTTGAGTAAAAAAGCAGGGCAACTATCACCCACCTGAATTTTGTTCTTTTGGTATCATGAAAAACCTTATTCATATTAATTGGTTAAAGTGATTTTCTGTTTATTAATGAAATGGGAATTTCTTCCTGCACTGAAGTGCGATTGTGAATGAATTTCGACATTTCGTTTGCCATCATTGAAAAATTGCAGGAAATAACAGTAATTCCATCCCTGATGACCTCTTTAAGCGGTGTTTCATTATAAGCTATCACTCCAACATCCTGCCCCAGTTTCCATCCACGAATTTTGCAAACCCTTAGCAGCTTCACCAAATCAGCATCATCAATCAAAAGGAAGGCATCTCCCTTACATATTTCAAATTGGTCGAGTGAATCTGTTACCAAGTGCATCACAAAATAATCATTAACAAATTTCTGAAATCCCATTTTTAATGATTGCGGATGACCACTTTTACAGGGAAAGTTTAAAACAAACCGGCTATACCTGCGTATACGCTCTTTTGCTGTTTCCAGCGCCTTAAATGTACCTTCGAAAAAATTTTGAACAATTGAATTGTATTTATTTTCAAGCCGATCATCCCGTGATATAATCAATAATTTACCAGCCGGTATGCGTCCAACCACCGATGGAATTTGAGGATGATCAAACGAAGAGATGATAAAAAGATCGTAAACCGATGCATTGCGACTGATTATCAGGTCAAGTATTTTAATGTTGTAGTGGTGAAAATAAATTTCAATTTCGCAGTTGTCTTTTACCTTTTCACGAAACTCATTGTAGAGTATTTGAAAGTGGGCATCAAAGCTGTGTATTATCAGTAGTACCCTGAGCTTCGTATCGGGTTGTTTGTTTACCACAAAATAGCCTTTTTTAGGTCGTGACTCGATGAATCCCTGTTCTATTAGTTTTTTATAAGCGCGAATAACTGTTTTACGGGCTACCTTAAATTTCCCGGAAGCCTGGTTAATGCTCGGAATAACCTGCCCACATCCGAATTCTCCTTTCCTAATTGATTCAGAAACAGATGCTACAATGATATCTGATTTGGTCGGCGACCCAAATTCGCGGTTCATAACAGTAAAAAGTTGATATCGGTTTTTAAAACTATGCTACACATCTTTATCTGTGCTACATTGTTATACTCTTTAAGTTTATGAAATATTGATATTTAAAACAAACCAAATCGGTTATTTAAAACGATTTTAAAAAGAAGATTGGATTTAACTTCAATACAATATCTATTTATACAGGTTGCCTAAGGTAGAAGAAGCTGTGTTTAATTTCCGGTGAAACTCATGGTAATATTCAGTGGGGGTATAAGAAGTATGCCGCTTAAAAGACCTGTTAAAATTAGAAATGTTGTTAAATCC
>JBEPWN010000542.1:0-2085 GCA_041642395.1 Marinilabilia sp.
TAATCATGCATGATACGAACAGATCCGAAGAGACGGCGATTATTAAAATGTGGGTAGAAAAGTTTGAAGATTTCACTATTGAGAAATTCCACAGTGAAAAGGGAATTACGCTATTAAAACGAGGATTCTAAGATAGAACGAACAACACTGAGATCATTTAAGAAATTTTAGCTGAAGCCAGTTTCTCAGTTTTTTCCAGTCATCTGATGTAATTACACTAAACATCGTGGCTGCTACACTAAAAACAAAGAGATACATCACAATCCCAAAAACGAGTCCTGCCACAACACTATCGGGATCAAAAAATAAGCTTCTGGAGTACCAAACCGGAATTGCAACCAGTACAGACGTCCCCAGCACTTTTAAATAGAATGGGAATGGAAGCACTTTGTAAACCGGAAGATCCATGTGACCTCCTATCCTCCTCAAGGTAATATACCAGTTATACATGTTGGCAATAAATGTTGCAGCTGCGGTACCTACAATACCAAACCAGATTGTAAAGGGAATGCTTAAAGCAATATTGGCCACTACCAAATTTAAGCTGAGATAAAACACACCTTTTGTGTCTCCAAAGGCTTGCAGGATACTGCCGTAATGTGTAATCCTCATTAACACAATGAGGTTGTAAATTTGGAAAGGCAACACTGCATTCGAGTAGTCCTCACCTTCAGATTCGGCTATCAATGAAATCAGGTCGGGAGCTATTACAATCGACATAATTGTGAGCGGAATTACAAGCAGGCTCACTTTTTCTATGCCTTTATACCACAGCTCCAGCAACTCTTCCTTTTTTTCTTCCAGCTGAAATACTACATACCGGCTGATGAGTACCGAACCAACGGCAAATGGAATGACCCGGATTATAGGCATTTCCTGAGCCCCTACTGAATACTCGGCATAGGCCGTGGCCGATAATAGAACAGAAACGATAAATTTATCGGCATAGCGGTTAATTTTATTTACCAGGGAGGAAAATCCCAAAGGGACCGAAAAATCGACCTGTTTTTTAAGAGAAACCTCAGAATCTGAAATTTTTCCATCCGGCAAGACCATTTGAAGCCAGATGTACGATCCTACGAATCGAATTATACCGTAGACTACAAAACCAAGCATTGCAACTTCGATACCGTAACCAAGCATTAACGGCCCAATCAAACAGACAAATACAAGCATGCTGGTTGACATTTCGTACCAGGCCGAATCTTTTTGACGATCCAGAGCAAGCAGGATATTTGTGGTTGGCCATGTTGGAATTTCCAGCAATGCTATAAGAGCCACCCAGGGCAAAAGGTTCTGCACCTGAAATGCACTGGCAGGATCCCATTCGCTTAATAAGAAGGGGGCAAAATAACTGACGCCCAAAATGATAATTCCGGCGATCAAAGCAGTTATAAGAAGAATGGAAACGGTTTGCAGTACAAATGCTCTCCTGGCGCTACCGCCAACTCGTTCAAAATAGTAGAACACACTCTCCGGGAAACCGAGTGTAGCCATATTTCGGGCAATCTCATGTATCATCAACAGATACATCAGAATGGCAACATCTGTTTTAGACAGCAATTGTAAAGTGGCAATTACAATTGCCAGGTCAATCACGGTAGTGATGATGCGGGAAAAGACCACCACACCCGTTTTTTCGGTAAGATTATCGTTTTTTTTACCCAACTGTCAGAACCTGATCCATTCGCTGCGCAAGGGTTGATGTTGCAGCTTCTATTGTAAATTTATTTGAGTATGATTTCCGGTTACTCTTTTTTGAACTTCCTGCTTCCTTTTCTGAGATTTGTTCTTCAAGAAATAGAGCAATTTTTTTGGGGTGATCCGGATTGATCTGCTTCCCCTGTCCGGTCGATTCGAGAATAGTTCCTACTTCAGGGTTTGGGGCGACCGATAAAATCGGCCGATCGGTGGCAAGATAATCCCACAATTTGGCGGGTACAATATTCTTTCGTCTATGGTCGGTACTAACAAGTAACAAATCCGCTTTTTCTAAAACATTCATCGTCTGAGAGGGTAATACTGGACTGTGAACGATAAACTGATCTTCTAAATTCAGCATTTCAATCAACTCCGTATCTTCTT
>JBEPWN010000543.1:0-2077 GCA_041642395.1 Marinilabilia sp.
CCGACCATTTTAAGGGTTCGACACCTGTGGCCTGGCTGTTCGTAATTAATATTTCACTGGCCGTAAAATCCTCTTTATGATGGTCGTAGTCCACTTCGAACCGGTGTAGTTTTAACCCCAGGATTTGCTGAATAAAGCTGATCAGGTAGGCGATGACGCCCCATTGTTGTTTTTCTTTAGTGTGTGTTCCCTCCATTACTTTAGGGGTTAAACCGACGCTTGCGTTCAAAATAAAATCACGCCCGTTAAGTTGAAATGTGTCCATATCGATGACATCGTGTCCGCCGTCCGTGATCAACGCCAGGGCTTTTTTCACATTGATTGGAATTTTCAGTTCTTGTGCGAGCAGATTGCCCGTTCCCAGAGGAATAATGCCAAGAGGGATATTCGACTCAATTATTGCATTTCCTGCCATAGAGATCGTTCCATCGCCACCCGCAGCAATGAAAAGGTCAACGCCATTTGAAATTGCCTGTAAGACGATTTCATTCATTTCATCATTGGGTTTTGGAACCACCACAATATCCAGGTCGATATTGTGCTCGCTGAAATGAGTACGGATCAATTGACGCTGGTCTTGCCTGTTACTTTGGCCGGATTTTTCATTGTAAAAAAGGACTGCCTTTGAATATGCGGCCATCATCTTCCCTGTTGGTAGGTGAGTGTTCCTATTAATGATACTGGCTGGTTATTGTTTTGTCATTATTCGGATTGTACAAAGCGTAAAAAATTTTGGGATTAGTCATTTGGTATTTGGGTTCTGAATCACAATCTTCCAATTGAATTTATTGCCTAATGTTATGTGGAATGCCCTCATGAGTAGTCCTTCTGTAAAAACTGGAAAATCGAATGAGAGAGATAAACGGATGCTTGTGTTTGTGGAAACCATTTTTTCCAGCGATTGTTTTTTATGTGATTAATGAATACAAATATTTAAGGGCAATTTCCAAGCATGAGCATCTATTACATGGGTCATGGTGGGAAAATGTCAATAAATTCTCGGGACCCTTCTGTTGTTAGCGATCCACAAATATAATGGTCAATACGTATGCAAATAGTTTACAAAATAATAGAAAATTTACTTGTTAAGTGGATATAAGATTAACAATTGTTTATGAATATTAATAATCCATTGACAAATGATAAAATTTAATTTATATTAGTTTACACATCAACTAGTTTTATTTGGATGCAAAGATGGTTAATGTTGATTTGTATCGCAAACTTTATGGATCAATAAAATCGATTTTCCTGCATATTGATAATCAGGAAAAGGAATTTTTATCTAAGTTTGATCTGACAATCACCCGATTTTATATATTGACACACGTTAACAATAACCCAGGGATCAATTATATTGATCTGAGCGAATTGTTACTGTGCACAAAGGGCAACACAACCAGAATTGTTAGTGCGATGCAGAGTGAAGGTCTATTGGTTCGCCGGATAAACCCGGGGGATCGAAGAAGTTATCACCTTTATCTGACTGAGCGGGGAGAAGATTTATTTGAGGAGGTGCATGCAGAATATCTCGGATATATCAATGAATTGATGTCAAATTTCAATGAAGAAAAATTAAACACTTACGCAAAAATCAGTACGCAGATTGAAAAAGTCTTAGAATCATCTCAAATTTAAACTGGGATCTGACTCATATTTTAGAGTCCGAAGAGGTTAACCAACAACTTTGTTCAAATATCAACCAAAGGAGTTCGAAATGAAGAAGAGTTATCTACTGATCGCGATCATCATGATCGCAAGCTTCATGCTGGGTGCTTGTGCACCTCAAGCAACAGAAGCCCCACCGGTCGAAGAGACGGAAGTCGAAGAGACCGAAGAAGTTCAGGAACCGGAAGAAACAGAAGCGCCTGAAGAAACAGAGGTTCCCGAAGAAACAGAAGAGCCTGAAGACATGCCAACCATCTTGATTTGGGCGGATGAAACCCGTTCACCCATCGTCGAGAATATCGTTGGCCCATACGCCGAAGAATTGGGCATCCAAATTGAGGTTGCACAATTAGGTTTTGGCGATGTCCGAGACCAGATGAAGGTCGCTGGACCGGCAGGCGAAGGTCCG
>JBEPWN010000544.1:0-2071 GCA_041642395.1 Marinilabilia sp.
ATTGCCTGGGCAGGGCGTTTTGATGATTTACTTGAAAGGCACGCCCATGCCTGGGCAAAGCTGTGGCATCGTTGCGATATTGAATTGGAAGATGGTAAAAGCACTCAGATGATTCTGAGGCTTCATGTTTTTCACATCTTGCAAACAGCTTCAATTAATACAATCGGTCTGGATGTGGGAATTCCCGCCAGAGGATGGCATGGAGAAGCTTATCGCGGTCATATTTTTTGGGATGAGCTCTTTGTATTTCCGTTCCTGAATTTTCAGTTGCCCGAGCTGGCCCGTTCGTTGCTGATGTACCGTTACCGCCGGTTGCCATGGGCCAGGCAGTCAGCTAAAAATGCCGGATTTAAAGGTGCCATGTTTCCGTGGCAAAGCGGGAGTAATGGACGTGAAGAAAGTCAGGTGGTGCATCTCAATCCCAAATCGGGCGAGTGGGATCCCGATTATACTTATCTGCAACGACATGTGGGGGTGGCTATTGCATACAACATATATCAGTTCTATGAGGCCACTCTGGACACTGAGTTTCTGATGGCTTACGGTGCTGAGATGATGTTTGAAATAGCCCGGTTCTGGTCCAGCATTACCATTTATAATCATGAAAGAAAAAAATTTGAAATCAGAGGAGTGGTGGGACCCGATGAGTTTCATACCAAATATCCTGATTCTGATGAGCCCGGACTTAATAATAATGCCTATACCAATGTAATGGTCGTTTGGGTATTGCGAACTGCTTTGGATTATGTGGATTTTTTATCAGATACCCGCAGGGAGGAATTATTTACTGATCTTAAAATTGATCAGGAAGAATTAGACCGGTGGAATGACATCAGTCGCAACATGTATGTTCCTTTTATGGAAAATGGCTATATAAGTCAGTTTGAGGGTTATGAGAATCTTGAAGATTTAGACTTTGAAAAATATAAAAAGAAATACGGTGATATTCATAGGCTCGACCGCATACTTAAAGCTGAAGGTGACACTCCTAATCGTTATAAGATAAGTAAACAGGCCGATGTATTAATGCTGTTTTTCCTGCTTTCGGCAGATGAACTGGCTGCTTTGTTTAGCCGGTTGGGTTATAGTTTCAACCGGGATGCTATCCCTGATATGATAGATTATTATATAAAACGCAGTACACATGGTTCAACACTTAGTAGGTTGGTATTTTCATGGGTATTTTCCCGGTCGGACCGGGAAGGATCATATCAGGTGTTCAAAGAATCCCTGAAAAGCGATTATGCAGATATTCAAGGTGGCACTACCCCTGAGGGTATTCACCTGGGGGCTATGGGGGGAACCGTGGACATGGTACAACGTTGTTATACGGGCATCGAAATCAGAGATGGCATTTTATGGCTCAATCCCCGTTTGCCCAAAGAAATAAAAAAGTTTAACATGCGTATCCGGTATCGTGGTCACTGGATTTGGTTCTGTTTTTCGCAGAAAAAGGTAGAAGTATCTTTTGAATCCGGGCCTTCACCTCAGATACAAATTGGCTTTATTGATAAAATCTATAAGCTCGGGGAAGGAGACAGCAAGATGTTTTCAGTATAGCAGAGTGGCAATTATTATGTAAATGATTGATATAAGCATTTTAATGCCTGCAAGATGTTTGGGCTGTAATGCTCAGATACAAAAAAAGAAAGGCCTGCCAGCATTCTGACAAGCCCTTCACCTTAACCCTAACCCAATGGCAAATATAATAAGACAATTTGATTTTGCAAGAATAAAAAAACTAGAAAATAATTTTTTTTTGTGCTTAAGCTTCGAGGGCTTTTCTTATGTAGAAAAAAGAAACAAAATCTATTTGCGGGATCAAACAATTTGGATTTCTATGAAGCGATTTCAGGCCGGGCGGGCAATTCGTATGGTTGATCAAACCTCTTGTTTAGCAAAAGTCCAACCAGGAGCTTCGTTCCCGGTATTCTTCGACAGGGATAATGCTGGTGTTGAATTTAAAGGAATTTACGAGAGTTGAAACTTCATGGCGGATGATTTCGATGCTGTCTGTAATCAGATCGTTGCGAAAACCGTTGGCTCCCATGTCGGCCACATAGTCGGCGGA